>NZ_JAPVZK010000016.1:0-49340 GCF_041432345.1 Streptococcus sp. 27098_8_103 | reverse complement strand
GAGTTGTTTTCAACTCTTACTATTATACTGGCTTTTCAAACTTTGTCAACACTTTTTTTAAACTTTTTTTATTAATTTTACAACAGCTTCCGTTCGAGCTGTATGCGGGAACATATCGACCGACTGGATATAATGGAGATCATAGACTTCTACTAAACGTACTAAATCACGAGCCAAGGTCGAAACATTGCAAGAAATATAGACCATTTTTTCTGGTACATAGGTAAGAATAGTATCTAATAACTTATCATCCAGACCTGTACGTGGTGGATCCACAATCAGAGCATCTGCTCGGTAGCCTTCCTTATACCAGCGAGGAATAATCTCTTCTGCCGTTCCAGCTTCATAATGAGTATTGTCAAATCCCATTCTTTTAGCATTTCGCTTGGCATCTTCAATAGCTTCTGGAATAATATCCATACCTCTGAGTGTTTTTACTTTCTTTGCAAAGGCAAAACCAATTGTTCCAACTCCACAATATGCGTCAATCAAATGGTCTTCTTTACTAACATCCAGCGCTTTTACTGCCTCGCTATAAAGGACTTCTGTTTGTTCAGGATTCAGTTGATAGAAAGCTCGAGGAGATAGTGAAAATTCATAATCGAGTACACCTTCTTGAATACTCTCTTCTCCCCAGATAATCTCTGTCTTTTCACCATAAATTTCACTGGTTTTAGCTGTATTTGTATTCACAGCCACTGTCACAACTTCTGGAAAATCTTTAACTAAGTCTTTTACTAGTTGGGTTAAATTAAGCTGACGGTTTGTAACAATAATAATCTGAACCTGTCCAGTCTTTCTTGCTCGTCGGACCATTATCGTTCTAACACCTAGAACTTTTCTCTCATCCGTGATTGGAATCTGGTGATAAGTAAGTAATTCTGCTAGACGATTAGCAATCACTTGGGTTTCCTTGTCTTGTACCAGGCAGTCTTTCAACTCTACTAAATAGTGAGAGTTTTGTGCATACAGACCTGCCTTGACCTGATTTTTAAATTTTCGAGTCTGAAATTGTAACTTAGCACGATAGTACTTGGGTTCCTGCATTCCAATCGTCGGGCGGATTTCATAGTTTTCATATCCTGCAGGGGCAAATTTTTTTAGCGCTTGGTGAAGTAAGTCCGTCTTGAACTCCAGCTGCTTATCATAATGCAGGTGCATGATTTGGCAGCCTCCGCATTCATTGTAAATAGTACAAGCAGGCACAACACGGAATTTAGACTTCTTGTTGACCTTCAGTAGTTTTGCCTCTACAAAGTTACGTTTAATAGAAGTAATCTGACAATAGATATCTTCACCTTTGAGAGCACCAGGCACAAAGACTAAGGTTTTTTGATAAAAGCCGATTCCCTCACCATTAATTCCCATGCGCTTGATTTTTAATGGTATTTTTTGTTTCACTTTCAGATTCATACCCCTATCTTATCACATTTTGAGTTATAATAGAACTATGAAAATCACAAAACTTGAAAAGAAAAAAAGACTCTATATGATGGAGCTTGATAATGGCGACAAATGCTACATTACTGAAGATACAATTGTTCGTTTTATGTTATCTAGAGATAAGATGATAAGCGAAGAGGAATTGAAGGAGATTCAGGACTTTGCTCAATTTTCTTATGGTAAGAATCTAGCCCTCTACCACCTATCCTTTAAAGCTCGCACTGAAAAAGAAGTCAGAGAATATCTGAAAAAATACGATATTGATGAAGACATAGCTTCCCAAGTCATTGCTAATCTTAAAGAAGATAATTGGATTAATGATGGCCATTACGCTTATGCTATCATCAATGCTAATCAACTTTCAGGAGACAAGGGACCTTATGTACTGACTCAGAAACTAGTACAAAAGGGGATTTCAAAATCTACTATAGAGGAGACCTTGAAAGAATTTGATTTTTCGGAAGTTGCTCAACGTGTAGCTAATAAACTATTGAAAAAATATGAGGGAAAACTTCCAGCTCGTGCCTTGCAAGATAAGATAATCCAAAATCTGACCAACAAGGGGTTTTCCTATTCTGATGCTAAAACTGCTTTTGACCAGTTGGATAGTCAAGTTGATCAAGAAACGACTCAGGAACTCATCTTCAAGGAACTTGATAAGCAATATGCTAAGTATGCCCGAAAATATGAAGGATACGAACTTAAACAGCGTTTAACTCAAGTTTTAGCACGAAAAGGCTACGATTTTTCGGATATAGCAAGCGCTCTCAGAGAATATCTTTAATATTTTCATGTAAAATTCACAGATTTTAGGTAATTTTATGGTACAATAGTAAACGATAAACTTATAAATTGTAGAAAGTTGGTTAGTTATGAAGCTTCCAAAAGAAGGCGACTTTATTACAATTCAAAGTTATAAGCATGATGGGAGTCTCCACCGAACTTGGCGGGACACCATGGTACTAAAAACAACAGAAAACGCCATTATTGGTGTCAACGATCATACACTGGTTACCGAAAGTGATGGTCGTCGTTGGGTCACTCGAGAACCGGCTATTGTTTACTTTCACAAGAAATATTGGTTTAATATCATTGCCATGATTCGTGATAATGGAATTTCCTACTATTGCAATATGGCTAGCCCCTACTATCTGGATGAAGAAGCACTGAAGTATATTGATTACGATTTGGATGTTAAAATTTTTACAGATGGAGAGAAACGTCTCTTGGACGTTGAGGAGTATGAGCGTCACAAACGCAAAATGAATTATTCCGATGACTTGGACTATATTTTAAAAGAACATGTCAAAATTCTTGTTGATTGGATTAACAATGGACGAGGTCCTTTCTCAGAAGCCTATGTAAACATTTGGTACAAGCGCTATGTAGAACTAAAGAATCGGTAAAGTTGTCAAACTGGGGTTAAGACCCCGGTTTTTTTATTTTAAAAACCCAGCTTTACAGCTAGGCTTATCCTTATATATCTAATTTTGTAACTGTAAATTTGATATGGGAATAGTCTTTTTCAACATCCTTATCCAGCAAGAAAACTGTGGCATCTTTCTTAACCTGAACCAAATCAATATTCTGAGCCTGGGCTGCATAGACGCATCCACAATAACATTGACGATAGATATCATACTCTTCACACATCTCTACCGAACGTTTGTAGCCTTGATTTTTCTTGAAATCACTGGGAAGATAGTGGGTTGTATAAATTTTTTGCACATCGATTCCGATACTATTAATGGTTTGAGAATTCTTATGAGGACTGATGGTCAAGGCTGAGCCAAAGTAGTCAAAGCCCAAGTCCATAGCCACTTGAGCTGTCTTATCCAGTCGGTAGTCAAAGCAAACCTTGCAACGGTCGCCACCTTCAGGCTCTTCTTCCAAACCTCGAACCAGTTTACGATATTCGTTAGGTTCATAAGGAGCTTCTAGATATTGAACGCTATTGCCAGTTCGCTCATTGAAATCACTGACAAACTTTTTAGTCACATAGGCACGCTTATGGTATTCTGCCTTGGGATGGATATTAGAATTGGCAAAATAGATTGTCACATCTGCATACTTGGTCAAATATTCGAGGGTATAGGTACTGCAAGGGGCACAGCAAACGTGCATGAGAATGGTTGGCCGTTGCTCATTTTTCTCCCATACTTGTACCATCTTCTGCATGACACGGTCATAATTAATCTTCTGATTGAGGTTCATCTTGCTCAGAATTTCTTCTACATCGATCATGTTCTTCTCCTTTTTATAGTCTTATTTTATCATATAAGTTAGGAGAGCTCAAATCTATTTAGAAGTGAATATCATAAAAAGGAGGAATAGCCATTCCCTCCTTTTGTGTTTTTTATAAGTTGTTTCCTATAGAAAGCTTACATCATGCCACCCATCATACTTGGATCCATTGCTGGAGCTGGGGCTGCTGGTTCTGGTTTATTGGCTACGACTGCTTCCGTAGTCAAAATCAAGCTGGCTACAGATGCTGCATTTTGAAGGGCAGAACGGCTAACCTTAACTGGGTCGATGATTCCTTCTTCAATCATGTTGACCCACTCGCCAGTTGCTGCGTTGAAGCCTGTGCCAACTTCAGCATTTTTCAAACGATCGATAACGATAGATCCTTCAAATCCTGCATTGTGCGCAATCTGACGAACAGGTTCTTCCAAAGCACGGAGAACAATATTACGGCCTGTCGCTTCATCTCCTGCCAACTCCAAATCAGCCACGGCTGGAATAACATTGACAAGGGCTGTTCCACCACCTGCAACGATACCTTCTTCAACAGCTGCACGAGTAGCGTTGAGGGCATCTTCAATGCGGAGTTTCATTTCTTTCAACTCAGTTTCAGTTGCAGCTCCGACCTTAATAACCGCTACACCACCTGACAATTTTGCCAAGCGTTCTTGCAATTTTTCACGGTCAAATTCAGAAGTTGTGGTTTCGATTTGAGACTTGATAACCGCAACACGATGAGAAATAGCTTCAGGATTTCCCGCACCTTCTACGATAACCGTGCTATCTTTGTCTACAGTTACTCTCGCTGCTTGACCAAGTGCTTCAATTGTCGCATCTTTCAACTCAAGACCAAGGTCTTCTGTGATAACTGTTCCACCTGTCAAGATGGCGATATCTTCAAGCATGGCTTTGCGACGGTCACCAAAGCCAGGTGCCTTGACTGCTACCACGTTGAAGGTTCCACGAATCTTGTTCAATACAAGAGTTGGAAGAGCTTCACCATCCACATCATCCGCAATAATCAAGAGTGGACGATTGCTTTGGAGAATACTTTCTAGGAGTGGCAAGATTTCTTGGATATTTGAAATCTTCTTATCAGTAATCAAAATGTATGGATTTTCGAGGTCAGCTACCATTTTTTCGCTATCTGTTACCATATACTGTGAAAGATAACCACGGTCAAACTGCATTCCTTCTACGACTTCAAGCTCTGTTTCCATACCACGTGACTCTTCGATAGTGATGACTCCGTCTTTGCCAACTTTTTCCATGGCTTCAGAGATGTATTCACCGACTTTTTCAGAACGAGAAGATACGGCAGCAACCTGAGCAATGGCTTCTTTATTGGCAACAGGGATGGCGTTGTTTTTCAAGGCTTCTACTGCTGCTGCAACTGCTGTTTCAATCCCACGACGAATGCCAATTGGATTGGCACCTGCAGTGACGTTTTTGATTCCTTCACGGACGATAGCTTGGGTCAAGACTGTTGCAGTCGTAGTCCCGTCACCTGCGATATCATTGGTTTTAGAAGCTACTTCTGATACCAATTTGGCACCCATATTTTCAAAATGGTCTTCCAATTCGATTTCTTTGGCAATAGTCACACCGTCATTGGTAATCAAGGGTGAACCGAATGACTTTTCAAGAACGACATTACGGCCTTTTGGTCCCAAGGTTACTTTAACAGTGTCTGCAAGGATATCGACACCACGGACCATAGCTGAACGGGCATCAGATGAAAATTTAATTTCTTTTGACATACTTACTTTCTCCTTCTATTTTTCAATGATAGCCAAGATGTTAGCTTCGCCTACGATGATGTACTTTTCATCGCCATCTTTGACATCAAGACCTGCGTGTGCTTCAACCAAGACACGGTCTCCAGCTTTAACACTTGGAGCAACCAAGTCACCGTTCAAGGTACGAACACCTTGTCCAGTAGCCACAACTTGAGCTGTTTTGGTTTTTTCTTGGGCTGAACCTGCGAGGACAAAACCTCCAACAGTTTGTTCTTTTTCTTCTACTTTTAAGACCACACGGTCCCCTAATGGTTTCAACATCTGATTTCCTCCATAATGAGATAGATATCATTAGCACTCTTTACACTTGAGTGCTAATTCATAGTTCTATTGTATCACTTGGTCAGAAATAGTCAAGAAAAAAGTCTGACTTTCTGAGGATGAATAGATAAATTCTTTATCCTAATTTTGCACTTTAATAATGTAGAATTTTAACGAACATGATTTATGGAATTAGTATTTTCGTTAATTCTTTTATAAAAAATACCGAAACTCTAAATCCTTATATTACGCATATATAAAAAACAACGATTATGAACCGTTGCTTTTTTAGATGCTATTAATATTTCAAGCCTGGATTGAAAAATCCTAAGGCTACTCCTACAAGTGCAATAACTACCAATAAGAGCATCACCCAATTTGGAGAAACTTTCTTTTTAGCCATCAGCCACCAACATAGAACAATAAAACCTGCTGTTAAAAGACCTGGATAAACACCATCAATCTTTTCTTGTAAGTTTAAAAATGTTTCTCCATCTCCATTTTTCAGCTCTAGCGCCGTAGTGACAGATACCCAAGTTGCTGCAACAGCTCCTATAACCATACCACCAACAACACTAATTGCTTTTCTTAGCGCCTGACCTTTAGGACCTACTAAAAATTCTACTGCTTTATCCCCAAGTTCATATCCTTTAAAATAAGCAAAACGCATTCCAAGATAGACTAATAGATTCCATGCAATAATATAGAATATTGCACCAGAAATATTTCCTCCTTTAGAAAGACCTAGAGCTATCCCCAAAAGAACAGGAATTAATGTTCCTACAATAAGTGAATCTCCAATACCTGCAATAGGCCCCATTAGACCGGCTCGCATTCCATTGATGGTCTCACTATCTACGGCATCTCCATTTGCACGCGCTTCTTCCAAACCAGCTGTTATCCCAACTACTAGAGAACCCAACTGCGGCTCAGTATTAAAGAATGCTGTGTATGTTTGCATAGCTTCTTTTTGTTCTTCCTTAGTATCATACATTTCTTCTACAATTGGAAGCATAGAAGTTAAATATCCAAAAGTTTGCATATGTTCTTGAGAAAAACATGTCAGATGTCCATAGAACCAGTGGTGAAATGATTTTGTCAATGTTTTTCTTGATATTTTTTTTCGACTCATTCTAAATATCCTCCTCTTCATCAAATCCCATATCACTGACAACTGCTGTCGTACGGGCAGATTTAATAACTTCTAATTCATAATAAATTACTGCAAAAATTAATGACACAACACCACTTGCTACTAAGTTCAAGCCTAAAGATTTTGCTAACGTGAACCCGACAAAGAAAGGAATAAAGTCTGTTGTTTTTGTAACAATTTGTTTCAAAAGTATTGCAATACCCACACATGGAAGGAGTGCTCCTACAGTAAATAGAGACTTCATTACAAAACCATCCATCGGAAGATATACTTTCATAAGATCAACCATATCTGGTCCAAATTTTGTAATAATCATTGTTGGTAAGAAAGAAAAGATAAAATGTGAAATCCAAGGATATACCCAATCAACAGCATATAACTTCTTAAAATCACCTTTCTCTACAGCTTTCCATCCAATGTGTTGCCAAAGCAAGTTCATAGTAGCTGTACCATAGAATAAAACAGTTCCAATTGTTCCAACCGCGGCTCCAATTGGCGCTGCTGCTGCTGCAATCGCCACTTCACCTGAAATATTATTTGCATGAACAAATAGGATAGATAACGGAATTCCGATATAAGAAATTGCCCGTACATCGGCCGATACAGTTCCACCAGGTGTCACTAAGGCAATATATAATACCTGTAAAGCCACACCAACGATTACCCCTGTTGTTATATCTCCTAATATTAAACCTACAATTAAACCACCAACTAATGGACGCCCCAAAGTATAGTTACCAATACTGGATCCCCCCATACCTGGCATCGATGCTAAACTTGCAAACAATCCTAAAAGAGCTGCTTGAATCCAAGAAATTTCCATCATTTTGTCTCCTTATTTCATTATTAAAATCCAAATTTTGATTTAAAATCACTCCAATAGCCAATAGATACATCTGGTAATAATTGGAATCTAACTTTATATCCTGCTTTTTCAATTGCTTCTAGTGCAACTGCTTCCTCTTGAGTAATTGATTGATTATTTCCCAACTTGATAGCACCTGGTCTATCGTTAGCAGGTCCTACAATAATTTCTTTAACATCTCCTGGAATAAAGCCCTGGTCTACTAAAATTTCTTTCATATCAATTGGATTTTTAGTAATCAAAAAATATCTACTATCCGATTCTGTTACTTTAGATGATTTTTCTTTAAACGCTTCCTTTGTCCAAACAAATGTTTTTTTATCTGACGCACCTTTATATGCCTGAATTAAAACCTTATTAGATGCAGCAGCGTCATTTACTGCAATTAATCCATCACATGGATGTTCTTTTGCCCATCTAGTGACTGTTTGTCCATGAATCATTCTATCGTCAATTCGTACAAATGTTACTACCATAATTTTTTATCCCTTTCCTTATATAACTAAATATCGTCTTCTTCATTAAGATTATCATCTGATCCGACTTCAAATTCTTGTAGAGCCGATGATGATTCGTTTAATATCGTAGAAACAAGTTCACTTCCAGTCAGAATGTCTTTCATCACCACTGCTGTAAGTGCCATTGTTAAGTTCATACCTCCCAAAATAGTTGCATTCTCTAATTTTCCAAATTCTTCTAATACTGTTGCAACAGTTGTTAAAGGACTTCCCCCAACAATATCTGCTAAAACAAGAACCGAATCATTTTCATCCAGAGATGCAATAACATTCTTGACCTCTACAGAAAAACCTGCAAGACTTTCTCCATCTTTTAAGCCAATCGCTATGACATCATCTACCTTATCCGAAGCAAACATAGAAAGAGATGATTTCAATCCCTCTGCGAGTCCTCCATGACTGACTAATATCAAATACTTCATATTTCCCTCCTTTTATTGATTTTATTCTATCATCCTTATCTTCACTTTATAATTGTTAAATGTCACAAAAGTTTATTGATAAATGTCAATAAAAAAATGACAAATGTCAATAAAGACATCTGCCATGTTCGTATTATTTAATAAATAATAATCTTGATATCTATTTAAGGGTTCCTATATCTAGTTCTTTTTGTAACTTAATAAGACTACCTTCAATATCCGTGTTATTTTCATCCATAGATAATGCTTCTAATCTTTCTTCTATTCCAACCAATGATTTTGAATTTATTCCTTTTGAAATAGTTGTAATTGAATTTTTCATTATATAATCCAGTGAAGTAGTCGTTAAGGCATTTTGACCAATCATTCCTTTCTTCATCAACTCTTCACTCTTCAAACTAGTTACTACCTCTGGTAATACTGAGCTTCCTTGACCCTTATTAAATAAATTTTGTTGAATTTCACGATTAATTGTTAAAAATTCTATAAATGATACGGCAAGGTTTGAATTGCGAGAACGCGAAGAAAGCACGTATAAGGAAGTATCTGTTACAGTAGAACGAATGTCTTCCTTAGTAGTTGGCAATGAAATACATGTCCAGTTAAAATTTGTATATTTGGCCACATGATAAGGAAAAGGTTTATATGTTCGATATTGTGCCAAACTCATTGGATAAAAGGCCACATGCCCTTCATCAAAATCTTTATAGGTTACTTTGTAACGTCCGTTTAATTGATTCAATCCCCTTATATAGGATAAAGCATCCTTCATTTCTGACGAATCTATACGAGGAATACCACTCTCAGAAATATTAACACCAAAGGCCGCTAGAGATTCTTTCCAACTATATCCTGTTATCCCAAATTGATCAACGATTCCATCTCCATCGGTATCTTTTGTAACTTTTTTACTAATCTCATAGAGATCTTTCTGCGTCCACCCTACTTTAGGAATTTCAATGCCCTCTCTTAAAAGTAAATCTTGATTTACACACATCAACATGGGATTGCTTTCATATGGAAGACCATATAAATCATCTCCGTATTTTGCTGCCTGCAAAGATACATCATAGAAATTAGAGGCATCTTCTTGAGACAGATAGGAATTTAGGTTTTTTAAAATACCTTTTGATGCAAATAAAGATAATTGGTCGCTTGATAATAGAAATACATCCGGTTCAGAACCTTTTAAAATTTGACTTGAAATCCAATTAGAATACTCCTCCTTAGGAATACCTGAATCATATACAATTTTAACCCCTGGATGAAGCTCTTCAAATTTCTTAATAGCCTCATCTAGTACATAGCTGTTATTCCCTGTAGGAATTCCCCAACTAGAATCAGAATAAAAACCCAGCCTAATAATCTTTATCTGCTTGTTTTCCCAAATAAGAAATAAACTCAAGCAACTTAGCACAAACAGTATCGCTAGAAACAATTGCTTTACTTTCATTTATCCATTTCCTTTGAAAAATTCTTTTGTGTCACACCTGTTTGTACAGCCCATATGGCTAACTGTGTCCTATCTCTCAAATTTAGTTTTGAAAGAATGATAGAAAGGTAATTGCGCACTGTTCCCTCGGATAAAAAAAGATTACTGGCAATTTCCTTATTTGATTCTCCAAATGCCACTTGCTGAATAATTTTCCATTCTGTCAGTGATATATTTTCAATATTCTCTTCCTTCACAGTAATAGAAAAATTGGTCTGTGCCATCTGCGAGAACAATTGAAATACCTTACTAGCTATATTAGGATTAATCATAGCTCCACCTTTATACACTGTCTGAATGGCTTGATATAACTCGTCGGTTGAAACTCCTTTTAATAAATAGCCAGATGCACCATATTTTAAAGCACTAAAAATGAATTCGTCGTCATCAAATGTTGTTAAGATTATAATTTTTATATTTGGAAAAAGTTTTTTGATTTCTTTTGTAGCCAATACTCCATCCATTCTAGGCATTCTAATGTCCATTAAAATTATATCCGGTTTTACAGTCATAATGTTATCCATAGCTTCGATACCATCACCAACGACGGATACAACATCAATATCAGCATATACTGATAAAATGATCTGCAAAGACTCTCTAATTAACGCCTGATCATCTGCAATCATTACCTTTATCATATACTTCACCTCCTATTTTTGGAAAAACTATTTTAGTGTAAAATCCTTCCCTATTTTCAAAATGAATAGAACCACCTAAAATAGAAACTCGCTCTCTCATTTGTTTCAAGCCATACCCAATTTGTAAGTCGTCAAAACCTATTCCATTATCGTGCAAAACTATTATGTTGTTATCCTCACTCATAAAGCGAATGCTCATTTTACTAGCATGTCCGTGACGAACAGAATTTGTCATAGATTCTTGTATAATCCTAAAAATAGTATCTTCCTGCATAACATCTAAATCAATATTCCCCCATTCATATTTTAGATCGACAGAGAGTTTTGATAGAGACTCATACTCACTAATCATTAATATTAGAGCATCTTTTAAACCATTATTTTGCAAAGCTCCTGGTCTTAGTCTATGTAATGATCCCCTAACATCTTTTATCCCCTCTCTAACTGCATTTGAAACATTTTTCAACTGTTCTTTAGCACGGATAGGATGAACATCAATTAGTACAGAAACAGCATCAATCCCTGCTGAAATTCCTGTCAACGCATGACCTAGAGTATCATGAATTTCCCGAGCAATTCTTTTCCTTTCTCGATCTTCAGCAATTTTCTCTGATAACGATATGTAATGATTCAATTCAGTGTTGACTCTAGATAACATTTTAAGCTCTTCCTCAATATTATGGTGCTCTTTAATCACGTATAGGATATAAGACAATAAAGAGATGATGAAAATAATAACGTTTAATGACGTCAATGCATTTTCTAAAAATAACACTACACCTCGTATGGACGATGGGTAAAATTGGATATAGGTAGAAAGAGATGGAACTTTTATAAATAGTGACAAGATTTCATAGTCTGTTAAAAGTAACATTAAAAAACTCAAGAAAATAAAAATAATCCAAGAACGTTTACTATCAGAGTCTTGAAACTCTCTTGAACTATAGAATATATCAGCAAAAACTAATAATATTATTCCATTGTATGACAGATTTTGTGACCATATAACACCAATCATTAATACTATTTCAAACAAATTCCATTTTGAAAAAATTGGCCATTTTTTCTCAGTTGAATACATTTTATAGGTAGATATAAAAATAATACCGACAAAAAAGATAATTGAATACCAAAAAATCTGGTCAGGTGATTTTGAAATATTGTTTAATTCTCCCAATAAGAGTATCATCTGTCCCTTTGAAATTACATAGTTTGTAATCTGTATATACAAAGCTCCATTGTATATAATGGTTAGAAAATTAATTAATAAAAGCAAAATTATAGAGTACTGGACACCTTTTACCTGTTTCATTACTGCCACCCATTAATATCAAACTGAATTATATTATTTTTATCAACAAATTGTACAGGTATAGTATATAATTCTTCAACTTCTTCTTTTTTTACTAATAAATCTATTGTTTCCGATACTTTTCTACCCATATGAGATGGAAATTGAGCAACCGTTCCCGTAACTTCATCTGTTGTAGCTAATAAATGCTTCATATCTGGTGAACCATCTATTCCGTAAATAAGTTTTTTTGAAGTTACTTTCAATTCTTTAATTGCTGCTAAAGCTCCTATAGCTGCTCTATCATTTAAAGCCACTATAGCATCAAATTGTAAACCTTCAGATAACGCATCACCTACAGTAGTCATAGCATACTCTGTTTGACCAACCGTTTCTCTTTCTGAGATAATTTGATAATGTTCTTCTGATTTTATTGTATCCAAAAAACCAGTTATTCTCTGATTGGCTGATAAAGCATCTTTGTGCGTTAACAAAAGAATATGAGCATTTGAGGTACGTTTCATCAAATCCTTGGCAATTAATATCCCAGCATGGTAATTATCAGAAACTATACTCGTATCAACTTTTATATTATTCAACTGACTATCTACTGCTATAACTCTAATTCCAAAATTCTTTGCCCTACTTAACGCTTCTACAATTTGCTCGCTATCACTCTTAACCGGATTAATAACAATAACATTCACTCGCTTCTCTATAAACTCATCAATTTGTTTACTCTGTTTCTCTTCACTCATCTCTGCGTCCCGAGTATACAATATCTGACCTTCTGAATCAGAATAGCGTTGAATCTCATTATGTAAATGTCTATAAAATTCACTATTCATCGTCATATAAGTCGCTCCAACTTTTATTTGTCCCGGAATAGGATCTGTCTGACTCACATGAGTATAAATCGCAAAAACAAATACGACTACTGTACAAAATATAATTTTGACGATTGTTCTTGTATATTCTCTACTCATTCCAACCTCCAAAAAGTTTCAACTAGTTCATTGTAACACATTTATACATTATAAAAAAGCCTGAGACCAACTCAGACTTTTTAATGCTTAAAATGGCAATTCTTCCTCTTCCAAAACCAAATCCGCCAAATCTTGTCCTGCATTATTTTCACGCATGGCACGTTGAGCACGACTTTCCAAGAGTTGGAATCCAGTAACAAGTACTTCGGTCACGTAGTTCATCTGGCCATTTTTCTCAAAACGACGGGTACGCAATTCTCCATCAACGGAAATGAGACTACCTTTGGTTGCGTAGCTTGCCAAAGTTTCTGCTAGTCTGCCCCATAGGACCATATTGACAAAATCAGCTTCGCGTTCCCCGTTTTGGTCTTTGTAACGACGATTTACAGCGATAGTTGCTCGTGCTACTGACTTGTCATTGTTGGTTTTGTGCAATTCTGGTGTAGACGTCAAACGCCCAATCATGATAACTTTATTATACATATTTTTTCCTCCTACTTATCTATTCGTAGGAAATCAAAAAAAGTTACAGAAATTTGTAACTTTTCGAAGAAATTTTTTACTTTTTATGAACCATAAATCCTGTCGCCTGTTGATTGGCCATAATGGTCATATCTGTAATCTGCACACGATGAGGTTGACTGGTCACATAGACTACTGTGTCTGCAATATCCTGAGCTTGCAAAGCTTCGATTCCTTGGTAAACGGACGCAGCTCGTTCTTTATCACCGTGAAAACGTACCGTCGAAAAATCTGTTTCGACAATTCCAGGCTGAATGGTGGTCACCTTGATATCTGTTGCAATGGTATCAATTCGCAGACCATCTGAAAAGGTCTTAACTGCTGCCTTGGTAGCTGAATAAACTGCTGCACCCGCATAGGCATAAATTCCTGCGGTTGAGCCCATATTGATGATA
This sequence comes from Streptococcus sp. 27098_8_103, assembly GCF_041432345.1. Lineage (GTDB taxonomy): Bacteria > Bacillota > Bacilli > Lactobacillales > Streptococcaceae > Streptococcus > Streptococcus mitis_BV. The sequence goes on along the minus strand of NZ_JAPVZK010000016.1, from coordinate 35,308 downwards.
TGTCCTTGATTGGCTTTTACCATTGCTGGCAAGAAACAGCGAGTAACTGCCATCAAACCTTTGACATTGGTATCTAGCATGGTCAGCATATCCAACTCTTCATAGTCCTGATAAGGTGCTAAACCTAGAGCCAGTCCGGCATTGTTGATCAGAATATCAATCTGTCCTACTCTTTCTAGAATATCGGAGCATACAGTCTTTACCATGGTCATATCCGTGACATCTAGGGGAAAAGTCCAAACTGTTTGATTTGGAAAAGTTTCTGCAAACTCCGACTTGAGGGTTTCTAGTCTGTCTGTCCGTCGTCCTGTTAGAACGACATTCTCACCCTGCTCCAGATAAGCACGCGCAATCGCTTCACCGATACCTGATGTCGCTCCTGTAATCACAACATTTTTTGCCATCTTATTTCCTTCTATCTGGTCTATCAGATATTAACAACTTCTTAGGCAGTCCAGTGTTTAGCTGGATCAAATGGAGTTCCAACAACTTGGTCTTCTGATAATTCAATAATACCACGTTTTTGCGGAGCATTTGGCAGATGCAATTCACGAGGACTACACATCATGCCAAAACTCTTTTCACCACGAAGCTCACCTGGGAAAATGAGATTGCCTTTGGGCATCATTGCTCCAGGAAGGGCTACAATGGTTTTCAGACCGACACGCGCATTGGGAGCTCCTGCAACGATTTGTACCGTCTTATCACTTGCGACTGCAACTTGGCAGATGTTGAGGTGGTCACTATCTGGATGGGCTACCATCTCGACAATTTCACCAACAACAAACTTAGGTTCCTTATCATTGACAATTTCTTCTGTAAAGCCTTCTGCCTGCAATTCTTGGTTCAAACGAACGACTTGCTCATCTGATAAAAAGACTTGACCACGCTCTGCAATTTCAAATAAACTTGAAACTTCAAAAATATTCCAAGCCACTGTTTCCCCATTATCTTTGAGAAAAACACGGGCTACCTTGCCTTTGCGCTCCACATCCAACTTGGCATCTCCGCTATTTTTCACGATGACCATAAGGACATCGCCGACATGTTCTTTGTTATATGTAAAAATCATTGTTTCCTTTTTCTCCTATTTCAGTCCTGCTAAAAAGTCATTAATTTGTTGCTTGCTTTTACGGTCGCGATTGACAAAACGACCGATTTCCTTGTCCTTTTCTAGAACAACAAGGCTAGGGATTCCGTAAACATCCCAGAGTTTAGCTAAATCCATATACTGGTCTCGGTCCACTCGAATAAAGGTAAACTCTGGATTAGTTTTCTCAATCTCTGGCAAGGCAGGATAGATATAACGGCAATCGCCACACCAGTCCGCCACAAAAAGGAAAACCTTCTTGCCATCTTTTTCTACTAAAGATGCTAATTCTTCTAAACTTTCTGGCTGTATCATAAGACTTCCTCCTCATAGACTAGGTCTTCATTTTCATAGACAAAGCTATAATGACGGCCATCCTCAAAAATGACGCCACCAACCAAGCTCTCTAGACTGCTTTCATAGACTTGAACATAGAGGGTCGCAATTTCCCCCATGTCTGAAAAATGGTCTCGTACAATCGCTGTCAACTCTTCCTGAGTCTTCATGAGCTTATGGTCATCTGCAACTTTTTTCGTAGCAAGGGCAAGGCTCCCAATACCAAGCAGAGCCAAGCCTGCCATCCACATTTTTTTAGCTTTCATACCATTCATTTTAACACAAAAAACGCCTCAGGACAAATGAGGAAGCAGCAGAAACGCAAGTAAAAAGCCCCTTCCTTGCAGGAAAAGGACTTCTTATACTCAATGAAAATCAAAGAGCAAACTAGGAAGCTAGCCGCAGGTTGCTCAAAGCAGCGCTTTGAGATTATAGATAGAATTGACGAAGTCAGCTCAAAACACTGTTTTGAGGTTGTGGATGAAGCTGACGAGGTTTGAAGAGATTTTCGAAGAGTATTATTCTTATTGCCAGGCACCTGAGTCGCCAACGTAGTAACCATCAGGGGTGTAGGTATTGCGAAGCATCTTACCTGATGAAGCTAGATAGTACCACTTGCCATTATCTTTGACCCAATCATTCGCAATCATGGCACCAGAAGAACTTACATAATACCATTCTCCCTTGTCATAAATCCAAGCGCTTGCTTTCATAGCTCCTGAAGTTGATAAATAGTACCACTTGCCTTGGTCGTAAAACCAGTCACTCGCAATCATGGCTCCTGATGATTTAAAGGCATACCAGTTACCACCTTGATAGAGCCAAGTTTGATTGAACATGACTCCTTTATCATTCATAAAGTACCAAGTTCCCTTGTCCTTAACCCAATCCTTCTGCACTAATTGACCTTGTTTTTGATAGTACCAGTTTTGGTTTGATTTTAGCCAGCTTTCTGCTTTTACAATCGGATAAAGTTCTTTGAAAGATCCTCCATCATATTTACGACTGATAGATTTTAGTTTTTCTAGTTTCAACTCGTCATTATCATAATTTGCCCAAGCAAAGACTTTTTGACCATTGACAGTCTCTGGTAAGGTAGCAGTGTAAGTCTTGGTTTGATAATCCCATTTAGCATCGAGGTAAGTGTATTGATTATTTGATTCTTCAATACGATAGTAACCTCTCTTTCCACTATCATTATGAATATCATCCACAACTTTCGTTGACCAGGTCTTTACTTCGTTTCCGCTCTTGGCCTCTACCTTGATATCTCCTCTATAGCCATATGGAACATAGAAATTCAGGTAACGTCCTTCTTCCCCGATCATAGACTTGTCCTTTTCTTGACCTAGGAAATTGACAGTCTGATCTTGACCATCGAGACTAACCGTCCACTCGATTTTCTCGGTTTTTGGCAAATCCAAGACTTTGATATCCACTTCATGACCATTGTTAAACCGAAGAATCTTGCCATCATGATACTGTACTCCACACTTAACAACCCATTCTTCTTTAAGCTCAAATGCCTGCCCTGAATGTGGAAAAGCCAGTAAAGCTAGACCAGCTAGAGACAAACCAAATAGTGTGATTTTTTTCATTGTAAATCCTCCTTAACTTTTGTTATGTTAATTATATCACTATGTTTTTAATTTGCAAATATTATCCTAAATATGCAAGCAAAAAACCTCTGAGATTGTTCTCAAAGGTTCTGATTTAGCTAATTACTATTCTCGACCGCTGCAGTGACAAAGGCAGTGTAGAGTTCTTCTGGGCGGTTTGGACGGCTGGAAAGTTCAGGGTGATACTGACACGCTACAAAGAATTTATTTTCAGGAATTTCCACAATTTCAACCAAACGATTGTCTGGAGAAACACCTGAGAAGACAAAGCCTGCTTCCTCAAACTGCTCACGGAAGGCATTGTTAAACTCATAGCGGTGACGGTGACGGCGTTGCACCACTTCTTGATTGTGATAAGCAGCTGCTGCCTTAGAACCACGTTTCAACTTAGATGGGTAAAGTCCCAAACGAAGGGTTCCACCCATATCCTCAACATCAATCTGATCACGCATGATATCAATGATAGGGTATTTTGTTTCTGGTGCAAGCTCTGCAGAATTGGCACCTTCAAGGCCTAAAACGTTACGAGCAAACTCGATACATGTCAACTGCATTCCCAAGCAGACACCTAACATTGGAACATCATTTTCACGCGCATAGCGAATGGCTTGGATTTTCCCTTCCGTACCACGTTGACCAAAACCTCCTGGTACGATGATTCCGTCCGCATCAGACAAGAGTTCCGCCACATTCTCTGCTGTCACATCATTGGCATTGACCCAATTGATTTTAACTTCTGCGTCATTTGCATAACCAGAGTGTTTCAAGGCTTCGACCACTGAGATGTAGGCATCTTGCAACTCAACATACTTACCGACAAGGGAAATTTTAACTTGTTTTTTCAGGTTCATGACCTTATCCACCATGGCTGACCATTCAGTCATATCCGCTGCTGGTGCATCTAATTTCAAATGGTCACAGACAATTTGGTCCATACTTTGCGCCTGCAAGTTCAATGGAATTTGGTAAAGGTGTTCAACATCCAATGATTCGATAACAGCTTCTGGTGCTACATCACAGAACTGGGCTAGCTTATTTTTAATTCCTTGACCAGCTGGTTGCTCTGTACGAATCACCAACATATTTGGTTGGATTCCCAATCCACGCAATTCTTTGACAGAGTGTTGAGTTGGTTTGGTCTTCATTTCACCAGCGGCCTTGAGGTATGGAAGCAAGGTTGTATGGATGTACATAACATTATCCGCCCCCACATCTGCCTTCATCTGACGAAGGGCCTCTAGGAATGGCAAGGACTCGATATCCCCAACTGTTCCACCAACTTCTGTGATAATGACATCCGAGTCGGTCGTTACAGCGGCACGCTTGATTTTTTCTTTCAAAGCATCTGTGATATGAGGAATGACTTGAACAGTTGCCCCAAGGTATTCTCCACGTCGTTCCTTACGAAGAACTTCACTGTAAATTTTACCAGTTGTCACGTTGGAATATTTATTAAGATTGATATCGATGAAACGTTCATAGTGACCCAAGTCCAAATCTGTCTCAGCTCCATCATCTGTCACAAATACTTCCCCGTGCTGGTAAGGACTCATAGTTCCCGGATCGATATTGATATAAGGATCAAACTTTTGAATGGTTACTTTGAGACCACGATTTTTCAAGAGACGGCCTAGACTCGCTGCAACGATCCCTTTCCCAATAGACGATACCACACCACCAGTTACAAAAATATATTTCGTAGACATAGATTCCTCTTTCTAAAATGCTCAAGGTCTTGTCAACTACGAGGGGACATAGAAAACAAGACCCTACTAATAAGAATAATCTGGGACGACTGCACCAGATTCACAACTAAAATACAAGAAGATAACTTCTTGAAAAAACAAAAATAGCTCCCTAAGAACTAGGGAGCTCCGACCTCTAAAAGAGGTGCCCGAACAATATGATACCTAAAAATAGGATAATTGTCAATAGCTAACTTTTATTCCTCGATGTTTTCAGAATCATCGTCTGAAAACTCGTCATCTTCTTCATTGAGATCCACGTCTTCACCCAAGTCATCAGGAGCAATTTCGTTGATTTCTGCATCGTAAGCTTCCACTTCATTTTTCTCATCATCTGGATTTTCATCATCGTATGAAAGAGCTGGATCTGCTTCGTATGCATCTTCGTCTTCTGGATCATCCGCATTATAGTCAATGGCATCTGAATCACCATCCATGAAGGCATTGACACGTTTTTTCTTAGCTTTTGGTGCTACTTCATCGTCGTCATTTTCTTCAAGAGCGATAATTTCTTCGTCGATTTCGTCCACACCATACCATGAACGAAGACCCCATTTGTTGTCTCCAAGTGAGATGAAGCTACCGTCAAAGTTCAACTCTGTGTAGAACAAAGGCAAAGCTTCACGGATATCGCTGTTTGATGTTCCAAGGTAGTTTTGAATTTCGTTTACAAGATCGCTAAAATGCATCTCGTGATCACGACCACGAAGTTCCAAGATAGCACGCGCTACCTCAATCATAGATAGTTCACTTTTTTCTTGCCCAGCAAATACTTCTAATTCCAAAGCGTTTCTCCTCATTTTTACTACTATCGCCAGAGCGAACAGACTCTGACCTCATTTTATCATGTACTCTTTATTTTACGATAATTTTGCGGAATAGTCAAAGGTTAAATGGGAGAAAGTGACAGGACTTTTTATTTCTTTGCTACCCATCCGATGGTATCGCTAGGTGGATTTTCAATATCAATCCCGATGAATTCAATACCAATTTCCCCATTTTTAAACTTAGTCAAACGAATGCCGTTGATTTCCAGCTCATTGAGTCGTTGACCTGTCAAGACTTCACGTTCTTTCAACTGGAAAACACCACGTAAAATCCACTTCCCGAGGATTTCTTGCTTATCGGTAGACTGAATAGCCTTACCAGCTTCTTGATTTATATAGGCGTTAATAACATCACCAGAAGATAAAAAGCGTAGTTTAAAAGTTCTTTCTTCTTTAGATAAAGCTAATTTTTTAGTTCCAGGCTCAAAAGCCCCAAATCCAGGACCAAAGAAGTCTGGCCTTTCGTCATGAAAGTTCTTAGAGTCTGGCAGAGGAATGTAAACTTCACTAACTGGACGATAAACCAGCTGTTCAATCTCTTTGATGAGTTTTTTATTGCCAGTATTGTGGACAAAGTGAATCAAGTCCTCACGAATCGCCTTCATCTGAGCTTTTTCTTCCTTACTAGTCCATTTTTTCAAGAGGATTTCTTCTAAGGAAAAAATTACAAAAGCTAGTTCTTCTGGAGCCAGACTAGTCTTAAATTTATCCTGAATCTTTAAAATCCGTGGTAGCCGATCTTTCTTAGATAGTTTTGAACCACCATTAAAGGCATTGAAACCAGAGTTTTCTTCCACATTTCCGTGTTTGTCTGTGATTACCCAAGACACCGTTTCTAAGATATCGGATTGTTCCTTTTCAGCTGTTAGCAAATGAAGATTTTCAAAGAGAGAAAAAGGATCTTCGATGTAATGAACGTCCCAAGTATCTACCACAATATCTTTATTATTAAAAGTCATGTGGAGCTGGCTGTCAGCTGCTGTATACTTGTAGTGGTGTTGCCCATCCGTAAATCGAAAATTGGTTGGATTGTTTTTAGTAGTTGATCCTTCAATGACCAGATTATCAATATCGACTGGCAAATAAGTCGTCTCCCCAACAAAAATCTTAGGATTTTCTCCCTTCGGTGTCGGCATAAGAACGTGATAAACAGCTTCAACATTGACCGAGTCCGAACTAAATCCCTTGATTTGTGCCTTAGAAGATTCGATTCTCTGATTTCTCAAAGTCGCAATTTTTCGTGCCAACTCTTCATAGCGTTGATAGTTTTGCTTGTCTGCCGTTTCTTTATCCGCTGAGATATCTGCATGGAATTTGATATCACCCAACAAGTCCGTCCAATCTTGAGAGTCCTTCTTAAACTGAGCGATCTTTTGGTCTCCAGAATTAATCCCAAAAGATTTAATACCCACTAGGTATTTATGATTTTCATCCACAACGACAGAAGCATCATAGGAGGTATTGGCAATATCTTCCCCAACCGCATTAAAAGCCTTCTGGAAAACAGTCTCCTGAAACTTGGAGTTAACAATCGGAGCTACATAATTCTCTGTTTGTCCCTCATCTTCAGATTCTGCCTTTTGAGAGAAAGCTTGGCTCAAGCTAGCGAAGTTGGTAATTAAGGTTTTGTATTTGTCTTTTTGTTCAGACTTTAGATGTTCCCACATAAGCGCCCTCTTTTCTATCTTCAGTATATCAAAAGAAGATTAGTTTTTCACTAACCCTCTTTATATATTCGTTAATTAATACTGTAAAATTCAAGATTTCCTCGTTTTTTAACCAATTTTAAATAATCTTCACCAGACAGAAGGGCTAGACCATCATCATAAGATTTGATTTTTTCAAGAGCCTGGTCATAGCTATCCGCAAAATCCTTGACATAGGATTGCCCTTCAAATTGTCCATTCATCTTGGTGTAGATAATAGCGAATTTTCCTGAGCGGTTAAGTTGAGATTGCCCTTGGCTGTCATTCAAGGCCTTGGCAACATTTTCCGCGATGCGTTTAATCACGGGGACAACTACACTATTTCCAGCTTGCTTGTACAACTGACCGTTAGAAACACCTTCTGGGATTTTAAAAGATTTAGGATAACCTTGAACATTAAAAGTTTCTTTCGGTGTCAGCTTACGAATCTCACCACTGTCTGTCAAAATTAATGGAACGTTATGTCCACCTGTTCCCATATTGGCTGTCAAAGTAGGGACAACACCATTTTTATTTTCACGGACATATTGACGGCGCCACTGGTAAACCGTATCTTGACTGGTCACTTCAAATTTTAACTGATCGTAAAAATTCTGCTTACCGTCACGGTAGTAGTAGACCTCGTCTAGCTGATCACCAAAGTTAATGACGTCTTGAAGAGAAGTCGTGAGCTTGATTTCCTCTGGGAATTCAAATAAGTCATAAGCTTCCTTGGTATCAAAACCAACGATGTAGATCCGCTCACGGTTTTGAGGGATATTTCCGTAGTCTTTCCCGTTGAGAACCTTCCACTTGATAAAGTAGTTGTTCTCGGTCAAGGCTTCACGAATAACCTTGAAGGTATTGCCATGGTCATGACCTACCATGTTCTTGACATTTTCGATGAAGATAGCACGAGTTTTACATCCCTCAATCATGCGAAGCAATTCGAAGAAAAGATCGCCACGATCATCATCAAATCCCTTGCGATAACCCGCAATACTAAAGGCCTGGCAAGGAAAACCTCCCATAATCACATCCACACGTTCAGCTGGAATGTCCTCTGGCTGAACGTCGTGAATATCACGACCATCTAAATAGGTATCTGGATGGTTTAACTGATAAGTCTGACGCGCATACTTATCAAACTCATTGGCATACACCACTCTGAACTCGTTGGTCTGTTCAAATCCCAACTCAATTCCCCCAACACCTGAGAAAAAAGCTGCAATGTTGTACTTCTCAGAGCGGTTCGAACTTACAGAATTTGTCATGTAGTTACCTGCTTTCTAAAATATTATTGTAATTTATTCAAATTTGGAAAACTATTTCTAAGTTCTAATAATCTTTTATAAATTTTATCTATTTTATCATTTTTAGAAGAGCAAAGATTCAACAATAGATAATCTAATTTCCTATATGCGTAGTCGAATTTCATTTTACTATAGAATGATTTAACCTCTTCATTATTTAAATATTCTTGAGAGATAACTATTTTATAATATTTATCTCGTTCAAAGACTTTTTTTATATTTTCCCCATCAGGGTGTACTATATCAATAATCTTTTTTGTATCAAATTCTTTTTTTGCTTGATTGCAATTTCGACAAGCAAATATAAGATTTTCAATGTGATCTACAGATTTCCCATTTGGAGATGTTTTTTGTAATTCATTAATAAAATGATCTAACTCATATTGAGGAGCTGAATTTATAGAGACTGAAACACCGCAGTAGCCACATTTGTTTTGATAAATTTTCTGAAAAGTCTCATAATAAGCAGAACGTTTATCTTTGATTTTATCATAATGTTTCCCCCGATTGCCATATTTTATTGTTCTCCTATCAATTTTATTTGCTAATTGATTTTTTGATTGAATAATTTTTACAACGTCAGCTTCTTCTTCTCCCACAAATCGATAATCACTCATCTCTATTCTCCAATACTTCCTTCTTTATAATATCTATTAGCTCATCGATTTTTTCGTCTGTCAGTTCTTTATACGATGTTATTTTATTAAGTAAATTTTGTGTTTTTTCAACAATCAATGATCCCTTATAAGCATCTTTGTTTAATTCTAACTCATTACCAATTCTTCTCATCTCTACTATTTCTTTTATTGATTCTTCTATTGTAGGTTTTAAGGATTTATTATAAAAATCATTAGCATCATTTTGAGAAGAACTACCTTTAGAAGTAGCAAATTTGTTTAAAACCCCATAATTTGCTAAATCCCTATTTTGACTTATTACAATTACTTTTATAAAAGGATTTAAAATTCTTAAAACCAATTTAAATTCTTGGCCAGTAAATTTTGAACCAGATTCTGCATTTTCATTCTCGAACAACTTAGAATCAATAACAATAATATCAGACTCTAAAACTCTGCTATCAGTTAATAATGATTCATAATCTCTACTACTATCAAATGTGATTTCATCATAAACGATTTTTATGTCATCTTTTTCAAAACCAACTAAATAATCAATTAATAACGTATCTAGCTTATCATCCACATACATTAATTTAATCTGCTGTGTCATATCATACCTCACTAACAATTTTTAAACATACATTTCTGCTTTTAAATTAAATCCGTTTATTTCTCCATCAATACTAATATTACCATTGAGTTTATAGACTGTGTTATTCACCATCCACATCCCTAAACCATGACCGTCTTCTCTAGTACCTTCGTGAACATTTAATATTTTCAATGGATTATTTTTGTATTTTTTATCAAGACCTTTACCATTGTCAGAATATTCAAGTAGTAATTTCCCTTTATTGTAATCGAAATCAACCGATATTTCTAATTCTTTTCTATATTCATTCACCTGCACACTATTAAGAATTAAGTTATCGAGTATAATCATTAAATAATCGTAAGATATTATTATGACATCTTCGCCGGTACAATTAATTTTAAAGTTAACCCAATTATATTGAGTTTTCCATTTTTCAACTATCTCCTCCACAAGAACTTCTAAACTATATTCTCGTGACTCGAATCTTTCTTTTTTATTTTCATCTATAATAGTATCAGAGAGATCCAAAACTTTTTCTAAATCTTTTTCAAGATTTTCTAATAATAATGGAATATTCCTACTACTGGGCATTTCAGACTTAAGTTCCTCCCAATCATATTTTCTTTTTAAAGCTTCTTCAATTTTTTCAGGATTTACAGCAATTGTATTCCTATTATTGTGTAATTCATGGCTCAACGAACTTATTTTTAATTGTAAAGTAGCAAGAACATTTAACAACTGTGCTTCATAGCGATAATTTTCTTCCACTTCTATTTTTTCAAATGTGATCTCGATAACTTTCTTTTTATACTCTGCGAGTTTGTTTTTCACTTCAACTAAATCTTGAATAGTTAATTCTTCTATGGATTTACTTTGTTCAATAATACTGTCAATTTTATCTTCAATATTAACTTCTTTTATAACTGATGTTTGATTTTCTTTATCTTTTATTTTTCTAATATCTCTAATTATAGATTGTCTATAACTTTCGAATTCCTTTAAAGCACTATCAATGATTTTCTTTAAAATAATAAAATGAATATTTTGAACAATACCCTGCCTATTTGAAATATCTTCAATATGAGAATTTTCTTCTTTATCAATTATAATGTAACCTGATAATTGATTTCGACGAACTCTCCAAGAACCTGTTGGATGTGAGGCAGCGGCTGGTGAAGAAGCAGAACGCTTGCCAAGATCTAACCAGTCTGTTCTACCTTCAAAAGAATCTATACTAAAAGCATTTCTGTATAAAATCACCCCCATGTTAAATCTATTTGATAATGATGTATATTTATATTCATATTTTTCTTTATCTACCTGACTAACATTATTTAAACTAAAATATAATTGACCTTCAAAAGAACCTACTCCCTCTAATAAATCTGCAATCATTCGCTCTGTTATATCTTCTTTTTGAATATCTTCTTCTTCAATTATTAATTCGGAGATTTCTTTATTTAACTCGTCAATCATATTTTGTTCAAACAAATACTCTTTTATATTCTTGCTTGTCATTTTCAAAACAGAATCATTGAATTCATCTGAAAGTACTTGACCAGAAAGTATCTTATTCTTAGAATTGTAATTGATTGCAATAGATTCAAGATAATTTTCACCAATTTTGGGATTTGTCCAAATTAACTCAGTCTCCTCCTCTAAACTTTCTCCATTTTCTACCAAAAACATTATAGAAATTTTCATTTTACTATCTCTATAAGTCTTACTTATATATCTTTTTAACGGTTTAATACTTTTTAATGACCATTTATCTCTTAATTCATTTATTTGAATTTTAGTTCCTTGACTAGCTATATTATAATTAATATCAATCTCTGAACTATTCCAATTGGTTTTCCAGTGATAACCAACTCCAAATTTTTTTTTAGTGAACATATCAACTGATTCACCTAATCTAGCTAAAGCAAACCTTCCAATTCCTTTTGAGCCAGCAAAAATCCGTCCCGTATCAGAATCTTTATAATCTCTAGTACTTTTACCAACATGCATCCAAGCTTGCCTAATATCATTTTCATTCATTCCAGAACCATCATCTATTATTTCAAGCATTAAACGTCCTGTATTCTCAGATTTTTTGAAAATTAAGTTTAACTTACTAGCCCCAGCATCATAAGCATTTTTTATTAATTCTAAAATAGCAGATTCTTTTGTTGAGAAATTATTTCTACCTAAAACCTCTGCAATAATATTATCTTCAACGATATAGTTAAGTTTATCACCCATTTTTTACTCCTCATCAAATAACTTAATCGGGATTCTAATTTTTTTTAGATCGTTAGTGCTTATATTTTTATATCCTGATGAATAGTTCTTAGATATTCTTTTTAAATAATCGACTACAAGTTTTGAATTTAAATACTTTAGAATTCTATTATAAGATGACTGACTCAGATCCCTTAAAAATACAATTGAAATACCAGCCAATACAAAGCCACAATCAATTTGTTTAAATGGAACATCTTCTAAATTAGCAACCTTCGGTATTATAATTTTTTGAGAATAGTAATTTAACATTCCCTGAGTCCGACCAAAATAAATACCATATTTTTCTTGAAAAGAATCATTTAACTCATTTCTCAGATAATTATAAGTATATGGATAACGTTCACTAATTGTAATTATTTTCTGATTTCTATCATCATAGGGAAAGATTGTATAATATTTTTTATTAAGATTAGAAACTCGCACTCCCTTTTTTAAAATAGCTTTTTCAATAACATAATGTCTAGATTTTTTTTCTATAACATAATTATCTTCCAAATCATCAACGATATCTTCTTCAGCAATAATAAATACACTATCTTGTAAGGTGGCTAAACCATTTTTTATATCTGCTATTTCTCCCAGTAAGACGGAGTCTCCTCCTTCATACATAAATTTTTCATCATATAGATAATAAATTTCTTTGTTATGCAGTTCATCATATGAAAAACTCTTTAATTTAGTATTGTTTGAACTTACAATATCTAAATTAGCATTTTCATTAGAAATAACCGTAATTGCTGTATATGTTGTTGCATCTTCAAAATTCAATAAATCACCATAATCAATTATTTTTTCAATGTATTTATTATAGATTAATGTTTGAAGTAGTGTTTCAGCACCTCTAGCTCTCAAATAATTATTTGGACTAATATAACTTATTTTTCCTTTTTTATTCCAGAGAGACAGTCCTAGCTCAAAGAAATAATAATAAATATCAAAGTTAAATCGATTACAGAATTTGCTATGTTTTTTGAGTTTATCAACCATATCTTTGCCCATATTTTTTCTTGAAATATATGGAGGATTACTAATAACATAATCGTATTTTTTTTGTTTATCAAATTTTTGATAATAATCTAACGCATCAAAAATATAAACATTCCAATTTACTGATAAATCATTGTAATATTTACTAACCAATCTATCAAGTCTTGAAATACATAGTTTAATAGCGTCTTCTCTAATATCAAACGCAGAAAAGTTACTTTCCAAATTCTTTTTTATTTTTTCTCGACATTTATTTTGATTCTTTTTGAGAAACTCTTCAACAATTAAACAAAAAATATGTCCTTCTCCAACAGCAGGTTCAATTATTGTGAACTCTTTTGTATAGTCAATATTTAAACAATCAATCATAGTTTTCGCTAATGATTTACTAGTGTAGTAAATACCATTTTTCTTTAAAAAGTTTTGTTGACCCATCACTTTATATTCTCTGTTCATAATTATTATGTCTATTATACCAAAAAAACACGGCTCATCACCGTGTTTCTGTGTTTATTTTACCAACTTCTTCATCTCATCAATACGTGCGACGGTCGCGTCGTATTTAGCTTGGTAGTCGGCTTGTTTGTCGCGTTCTTTTTGGACGACTTCTGGTTTGGCGTTGGCTACGAAGCGTTCGTTAGAGAGCTTCTTACCGACCATATCCAGTTCTTTTTGCCATTTAGCCAGTTCCTTGTCGAGACGAGCCAATTCTTCTTCGACATTGAGGAGGTCTGCCAGTGGCAAGTAGATTTCTGCTCCTGTGATGACGCTTGACATAGCGAGTTCAGGTGCAGGGATAGTTGAGGCGATTTCCAAGTGTTCTGGATTTGTGAAGCGTTTGATGTAGTTGACATTGCTGTTAAAGAAGGCTTCCAAGTCGCTATCGCTTGTCTTAACAAGGATGGTGATAGGCTTGCTTGGAGCAACGTTTACTTCCGCACGCGCATTACGAACAGCACGGATCAAGTCTTTGAGGCTTTCTACACCAGTGTGGGCAGCAAGGTCTTCAAAGGTTGGGTTAACAGTTGGGTATTCTGCTGTAACGATAGAGCCTTCTGAGATTTGTCCAAAGATTTCTTCTGTCACGAATGGCATGATTGGGTGAAGGAGACGAAGTATCTTGTCCAAGGTATAAAGGAGAACAGAACGTGTAATGACTTTCTCTTCTTCATTATCACTATAAAGGACTTCCTTAGTCAACTCAACATACCAGTCCGCAAATTCATCCCAGATGAAGTTGTAGAGGATGTGTCCAGCTACACCAAACTCAAACTTATCAAAGTTTTCAGTGACTTTTCCGATGGTTTCATTGAGGTTGTGGAGAATCCAGCGGTCTGTGACATTTCCAGCTTCCTTGTTAGCAACTTTTTCCACATTAGCCGTTGCTTGCTCAAGGGTCAAGCCTTCATTGTTCATGAGGATGTAGCGAGAGATGTTCCAGATTTTGTTAATAAAGTTCCATGAAGCATCCATTTTCTCGTAAGAGAAGCGGACGTCTTGCCCTGGTGCAGAACCATTTGAAAGGAACCAACGAAGGCTATCTGTTCCGTACTTATCAATAACATCCATTGGGTCTATCCCGTTACCTAGAGATTTCGACATCTTGCGTCCTTGCTCATCACGAATGAGACCATGAATCAAGGCATTTTTGAATGGCGACTTGCCAGTAAATTCCAAACCTTGGAAAATCATTCGAGATACCCAGAACGGAATAATATCATAACCAGTCACCAAAGTTGATGTTGGATAATAACGTTTGAAGTCTTCTGAGTCAACATCAGGCCAGCCCATTGTTGAGAATGGCCAAAGGGCAGAACTGAACCAAGTATCCAAAACGTCTTCGTCCTGAGTCCAACCGTCACCTTCTGGAGCTTCTTCGCCGACATATATTTCACCCTCAGCATTGTACCAAGCAGGGATTTGGTGACCCCACCAAAGCTGACGAGAGATAACCCAGTCGTGGACATTTTCCATCCATTGGAGGAAGGTATCGTTGAAACGAGGTGGGTAGAATTCAACCTTGTCCTCTGTGTCTTGGTTGGCAATAGCATTCTTGGCCAATTGGTCCATCTTAACGAACCATTGCGTAGACAAGCGTGGCTCAACTACAACACCTGTACGCTCTGAGTGACCAACACTGTGGACACGTTTTTCGATTTTGACGAGGGCACCGATTTCTTCCAACTTAGCAACGACTGCCTTACGAGCTTCAAAACGATCCATACCTGCAAATTCGAAGGCTAAATCATTCATAGTACCGTCGTCGTTCATGACATTGACTTGTGGCAAGTTGTGACGTTGACCAACCAAGAAGTCATTTGGATCGTGGGCAGGTGTGATTTTCACGACACCTGTACCAAATTCAGGGTCTGCATGTTCGTCTCCAACGATTGGGATTAATTTATTAGCAATCGGAAGAATAACGTTTTTACCGATCAAGTCCTTGTAACGTGGGTCTTCTGGATTGACTGCAACGGCTACGTCCCCAAACATGGTCTCAGGACGAGTTGTCGCAACTTCAAGGGCGCGTGAACCGTCTTCCAGCATATAGTTCATGTGGTAGAAGGCACCTTCTACGTCCTTGTGGATAACTTCGATATCAGAAAGGGCTGTGCGAGCTGCTGGGTCCCAGTTAATGATAAACTCACCACGGTAGATCCAACCTTTCTTGTAAAGGTCCACAAAGACCTTACGAACAGCTTTTGACAAACCTTCGTCAAGAGTGAAACGCTCGCGAGAGTAGTCTACAGAGAGCCCCATCTTGCCCCATTGTTCCTTGATAGTAGTGGCATATTCGTCTTTCCATTCCCAGACTTTCTCTAGGAATTTTTCACGACCCAAGTCATAACGGCTAATACCCTCACCACGCAAGCGCTCCTCTACCTTAGCCTGAGTTGCAATCCCAGCATGGTCCATACCAGGAAGCCAAAGCGTATCAAAACCTTGCATGCGTTTTTGACGGATGATGATATCTTGAAGAGTCGTATCCCAAGCGTGACCAAGGTGAAGTTTCCCAGTTACGTTTGGTGGTGGAATAACGATCGAATAAGGCTTAGCCTTTTGATCGCCTGAAGACTTGAAGACATCGGCATCAAGCCATTTTTGGTAACGGCCAGCCTCAACCTCGGCTGGATTGTATTTAGGTGAAAGTTCTTTAGACATGTGTGTGTCCTTTCTCTATTTTGTTCATTTTATTTTGAATTTGCTTGGCAACTTCAGCTGCAGACAAATTCGTATTATTTATTTTAAAGTAGTGGTGCAACTCATTCGGTTGATGTTGAGAATTTAATTGAAGTGTTTCAGCAGTCTCTAAAATTTCTCTTTCAGATACCTCAATATGTCGTTTTAAGGGTTTGTGCTTTAATCGGTTCTCCGTTCGATTTCGACGTAAGCGCTCTTCAAGACTTGTTTCCAACTCAACAAAAAGAATCTCTTGATGAAAGTTATCCAACAAATCCTGAATTTGCTTCAAATACATCATCTGGTACTGATTTGAAAAATCAATCACGTCTGTTAAAATCACATATCGCTGATTTCTAGCGCTAGCTCCAAGGAAAGAAAAGGTAATTCCACGAACAAATTCCCACATCTCCTCGGTATAATCCTGATAGATTTCTAGTGCAAAATCGATGGCTTGATGGTTATAAAAGAGGGTAGCATTCGTCAGTCGAGATAACTCTTGACCAATCGTCATTTTCCCAGAAGCTGGAGCCCCAATGATGAAAAGATGCATCAAATTACCTCCCACTCACTCCTCAGCAAGCCATATATCAGACTGTCACAACGGTTGCCTTGGGCATCCTTTCTATCTTTTATTCGAGCTTCGAGGGTAAATCCAAGTTTTTCTGCGACTCGTTGACTTTGGGCATTATAATCAAAACAAGTCAGTTCAATCTTGTGAAGATCCAAATCTTTAAAGGCTAAGTCAATCAAGGCAAACGCTGCTTCTGGCACATAACCGCGTCCCCAATAGTCTGGATGCAAGGTATAGCCAAGCTCTAGCACATCATCCGCATGGCGATGGTTGAAGTCAACAGAACCAATGATTTTATCGGTTCCTTTGACGACAATCCCATAACCAGCTGGGAGATTTTCCTTTTGATTGCGTTTGGGAAGGATATGCTCTAGATAGTGAATCTCATCTTCCAAGGTCTTGACAGGTAGAAATCCGGCTGGGTAAGAGACCTCTGGGAGACTAGCGTAGGTATGGATATCCTCAGCATCAGCCACGGTGCGGACTCGTAAGACTAGCCGTTCTGTTTCTAATCGTTCTGGTAACTCTGCTCTTGTCATCCTTCCCCTCGCTTTCTACAAAAAACGCCCCTGCCATCTACATGACAGGGACGAATGTGCTTATCCGCGGTACCACCCAATTTCGGGCAGTTGCCCGCAACTCTCGTCTTTAAAACAAAAAGACACTTTTATTTCAATTTTTCATCCATCAGCAACCAGTTTTGACACATTTGTGGACTTCTCAGCACCGCCACTTTCTGTAAAATATGGGATTCAAAACACCTCTGATGGCTTTATTGTAGCAAGTTTTTCTTGGAATTGCAAGGGGCAAGAAAGATTACTTGAACTTGATGCCATTTTCTTTCAATTTCTTGATGGTAGCTGGGCCGATTCCTTTCAAGGCAAGGAGTTCTTTTTCAGTCCAGTTTTTGAAATCTGAAGCGGACTTAATTCCTTCATCATAGAAAGTTTTGGCACGATCAAGTGGAAGTCCACCCAAGTTTGCTGCAAAATCTTCTACAGAATTAGCTACTTTTTGAGCTTGCTCTTTAGTAGCTTCTACTGCTTGTTCAACTTTTTTAGAAACAGCCTTACCAGCTTCGCTCGCTGATTGCTCTGCACGTTTTACGACTTTTTTTGTCTCTTCTACAACCTTAGTCACAGTACTTGAAAAGGCACCTGCGCGACGGAGGCTATTTCGTAATTGTTTTTTACGATTGAGTTTCTTTGACATGATAAAATCCTTTCAATAAAAAACCCCTGCTCTGACAAGGATTTAATATAAATATTCTATCAAGATTTTAGTAAAAAATCAAGAATCTATCTCGTTTAATAATTTCGCTCACCAAATAAGCCATCTGGCAAGTCATGGAATCCCTTGCCTGCTTTGAAGTTTTCAAACTTACCAAGCAAGAACTGATAAGCATCCAAGCGACTTTCGTAGCGAATCATGGCATCTTTGGCACGCTCGTCTTGATCTTCTTCGTAGACTTTTTGGCTTTCCTTGTGCGCCATGTCGTTGATCATGATTTGGGTATTGACCCAGGCTTCAAATTCCTTCATAAATTCTTGTTCGTAACTCATTTTTTCTCCTTATTCTAATCCACGGAAATAGTCCGTATCAATCTCACGGTAGGGTTGAATATCCTGAACGTATTCCAACACACCTTGGAATTCTCCCTCTTCATCGTGCACTGCGGTGTAGGTGATGTGGACAAACTTACCTCGCGACTCAGACTTGAACCACATTTCATACTTATCTTTGCTTCCTTCACGAAGCCCCTTCATGATGGTCTTGACCTTGTCCAAGTACTTAGGTGGATGACAGAGTTCGACATTGCGCCCGACTTGGGACGGCGTCCGTTTGAAAATCATCTCATCAGCTGGCGTATTGTCATTGTAATATTGGAAAATATCGTCTTTATTGACAAAGGTAATCTCCATAGGGAGGTGATTGAGGATGAGATTAGCCTGCTCGACTGAAAGATAGCCATTCCCAAAAGCCTGTTGACTATGGCGGTCCAGCACTGCTTCCTTTTCCTTAGGGGTAAAGGTAATGGTAAACTGCCCTTCTGGCGTATCGATAACTTGTTGAACTTGCCCCTCTGCCGTATCTAGCTGTACAGGCTCCCCTGCACTATCTTCCTCAACAAAGCTCTGTCTTTCTGGTACCCATTTCTCAGACGGACGGATGATGGCATAGCCATAGGCATCGCTCTCCTCCGCAATCTGAAGCCAATCATCCTGAGTAAAGGACTCAAGGAGAATCATGAGAAGGATGGACTCTTCCTTGAAGATCATACTTTCAAACTCTGTCGCAAAGGCTTCAAAATATTCTTTTACAGTGGAAATCGACACTTCTGGTAGTGACTTGGCTGTCGCTAAAGCTGTTTGAAAGAGTTCCCTGATCTGATCATCCACTCCCCACATAACTTTGGGAGGTGAATCGTGTCCATAGCGCTCCATGATGGGGAAAAAGAGCTCTTCCTTGCGCTGGTAGTGGATGTCAAATTGACCTACAAGTCCCATCTGACGCACCAAGCCCTTGCGCATCTCCGCCAGCATTTCCTCGTCTTCCATAGATTCATAAGTATCTAACAATCTACGAATGCGAATCAAGGCCGCACGGAGGGCCAGATTTTCTTCCTTAAAGACCCGAACTGGGTGACCTGGATGCTCGGTATCCTCTACTTCGACACCTTTAATAGCATTTTTAAAAAGATTGGCATGGACATCACAGAGTTCCATGACATCTTCAAAGGTGACACCTGAGTCTGAGTTCATCAGCTCATGCTCCATGAGGGAAATCTCGATGGCTGAGACACCCGCAAAGGTCGCATCAAAACGCTCCTGAACCGACTCAGGAGAGGCACCATTGTGCAATTCTAACAAAATATCCCGCAGGACATGAATCCGTTCATCCGCCATTAGTCTAACCCAATCACTTCGTAGCCGTTTGCTTCCAGCGTGCGGACAATCTTGTCCATAGGAGTTCCTTCAAGCTTAGAACCCTGTTTGAGCGATACTTTACGACCAACGGTATTGCGCATCAAGGGATTAGCAAGTGGTTTAAAACCCAGCTCAACTAGAATTTCCAAGACTTCTGGATGCTTGTCCACCACTTCTGCAACGGGAATTGACACATCGATGATATTGTCCATGACGACCTCCATGTATGTTCTAATACTCAATGAAAACCAAAGAGCAAACTAGGAAGCTAGCCGTAGGCTGTACTTAAGTACGGTAAGGTGAAGCTGACGTGGTTTGAAGAGATTTTCGAAGAGTATAAAATGATTTTACTGCTTATATTATATCATATGGGAAGAGATTAAAAAACTAGCAGTACAAAACCTGCTAGTTCTCCTAGACTTGAATTACCACCTAAAAAAGTTTAAAGAGCCAATCCAATAGCTTAAATAATAGCTTGTAAAACAGCAATTGGACTGCAAAAGAGATGATCATCCACAAGAATTTCACAATGCCAATAATCGGTTTGATAAAAATAATGGCAAGAATTGCCCAGAAAAATTTCATTCTCTCTCCTCTGGCTTGATGAGCCACCGAGCCGTATCCATTAGCTTGTCTGCAATAAAAAGTTTCCCCAGACCGACAACAATATTGTCATCTTTCTTTATCGTTTTCATTACTTTTACACCTTGCATGGTCAAAAAGTAATTCCCATAAGTTTTAGCTAGAATTTTTATGAGTCCCATATTACTCTCCTTCGATGATTTCAGCCTCTTTTCGGATTGTTTCAACATCTTCTTGATATTGAACTTCACTATAATTGACTAGTTTGGACAATTCTTTCTGCAAGCTTTCACCCATTGGTTTCATAGTTGCAAAGGTTAAACCACCTGAAATGATACCACCCAAGATAGGAATGAATTTTCCCATTCCTTTGGCCAGCCCTCCCTTGGTAAGATTCACACCAAATATTCTTAAGACTTTTTTCAAAATAGGGTACCAAAGCGTCTTTGTTAAAGCTTTATTAGGTACTGTTTTCATTACCTGTTTGGCAATTGTTATACCACCTGCACGTAGCAAGGCAGCGGTTCCATTCACCCCCAACATGACACCTAGATAAAGCAAGAGTGTATTTTGAGCATCCTCGCTCAATTCATCGCGTGAAGCCCAAAGATCTTCATAACCATAAATATAACCTAATTCTTGAGCCAATTTCAGAGAGAAACCATAAAATTGAGCCACATCAGCTGGAATGGTAATTGCCATAGCAATCCCTCCAGGTAATCCTGCCAAAACAGAGGTTCCACTCGCCAATAAAACATTATCCCTAATGCAGGCATTAGCCACTCTATCTAAGGTTTCTTGAGATAAGAGAGACGTTGGGCCTTGTTCTAATAAAGTAGGAATGTCCTGTGGATCCAATTCTTTGGAAAACTTATCCACTAAAAATTTCGAACGATCAACCTTAACAACTGGTAATTTTACCACTTGTTGCAATACTTGCATAGCTAACTCTTGTTCAGCCATATACAAACTCCTTTTACTTCTGTAAGTTATAGTCTATGATAGCATACTCTTTTAAAGTATGTTTCAAATTCCCCTCAAAAGTTTTCAAAACTCCTTATTTTTTTAGATAAATAGTCCAATACACAAAATCAAAATCCTTGGCAACTTATTTGTTAAAGAACCTTAATAGCCTTTGTAGAGACAACTCGAATATTCAACTTTACCTTTACAACTTGATATTCTATCTATGAACGATAGTCTATTGTTGTTTTACCTAGAATGTCCCTTGAATACGTACTAACTATGAACTTTCGAGTCTCATTTTATAAATCCATAATTTCTTTTTTCTTTCGATCAAACTCTTCCTGAGATAGTATCCCAGCATCTAAAAGAGATTTTAGTTTTGTAAGGGCTTCGATTTGTTCATCTAATGATAAACTTGGTTTCATTGCTTTTTCATCTAAACCTTGTGCCATATTCATACCAAAAATCATCCCTGCACCATCACCTAGACCATGTTGCTCCACTCCTGATGCAATTTTTTGTTGTGCTGCAATATTAGAAGCTTTCTGCGATACATCATCATAAGCTTTTAAATTCATCTTATTTGATGAAAATTGTTTAACCAATTCCTTAGATTCTGGTGAGAACTCAATATTAGCAATGGCAACTTTTACAATCTCAAATCCAAAACGTTCTTTCCAAGTCCCTGCATACTGTCCATCATTTGATACTTGTTCCGCAAGAACTCCAGCTTGTGAGGGTAATTGTGAAATACGATAAGTTGTTGACAAAGAATTAAGTGCAACAATAAAAGATTGGAGAAACTCTGTCACTATTTGTGATCTAGCTTGAGCGCTATCAAAGGTATAATAAGTCACATTGGCAGGAAGAAAGTTTCTGATAAATTGCTTAGCATCTGTAATTTGGATAGAAAATGTTCCAAAAGCACGTACTTCTAAATCTGTCCCATAAAACAAATCGTTATACATGACTGGGCCACGAGTCCCAAATTTAATATCACGAATTTCTCTCAAATTAACAAAACAAATCTGTTTTTGCTGATCACTTTGACCACCGAATCCAACACGATTAACAACATTGTCAAACAGTGACTTTTTCAATCCATCACCGTTAAAAACACTGCTCTCACCATTTTGGTATTCATATCCACCTGGTTCTGTAATAATTTCCTCGATACCAGACTGACTAAAGATAAAGGCAGCAGTATTTTCTGGAATAAAAATCTTGGATCCGTTGGAAATAACACCTACAGATCCCTTCGTATTGACACCCCTACCATTATTACTTTCTTGAAAAATACCGGGACTTACAGCTGTATGTTCATCAAAAGCTTGAACTGTGATAATTTCTTTCCACTGATCTGCAAATGTCCCACCAATAGAATCTGTGATGGCTTTTATCAACCCCATTTAATTGCCCCCTTATAAACTTTGCTCCATATCACAATAGGCACATCTCACTGTTTGCTTCACTTGACCTGACAAAGGTGCTCCACAAAAGCTACACTTGGTTGAAATCTTTTCTGGCTCTGCATCCTTAATCCCAAGCCCTGCTTTAAAAGTGTCAAATGTATCCTTAAATGTTTCTGCCAAAACATCTGCTCCAAACAAGCTACTATCTCCCAAGGTTTCAAAATTGCTTGTATCACCTGAAATCAATTTAATAATGTTTCTAGCCCACTTGTCAGTATCCTTAGTATTATTAAATGCAAAGATAGCTTGTCCGCTATTATAATAAATTTCCAGCCGTTTCACACCATTGGTTTTGGTTACTGAAACTTGAGGTTTCCCTTCAAAAATTTTAATCTGGTTAATGGGTATGGTAACTTGATCTTTTTTTCCTCCCCACAAACCTTTTTTGATATATATTAAGTGTAGATTCGTTAAAATTAATTCATCTGTAGACAAACCATTTTTCCCAAAACTCACATGGTCACTATTCATAACCATATATTCATGTGGCAATAATTGATAATCCATATTGAACTCCACTCTTCCTATTAAAGACTAGCTTTCCACTGCTCCACTTGTTCATGTAGATTATCACGATAATCTTTTAGAGTCTTAATCACTTCTTCTTTCCCTTGAATCGGTGCTTTCTTTAATGGACCATATTGTTTTTTTAAATCTTCCATTTCTTTTTTAGTGCTATCTTTTAGTTCTTGGATAGCAGCGCTATCTTCTAAAACAGTCCCTTTAAAGGCTTCATCTGCTTCTGTATAGTAATTATCGATTATTTTCTCATTCATAATCAAGTAATCTTCATAGGTTTTTATAGACTCAATTGTCGTATCGCTAACATCTTGTGGGTTAAAATCGCTTGAACTGAGTTTTTCTTTTGCTTTAGCAAACAACCCTTTCTTCTCAGAACTACTAGATGAAGCTTCTGTTTGATTCTCACTAGAAGAGCTGCTTGTTTTTTCAGAAAGAGAACTACAAGCAACTAGAGTAGAGACGGAAAGACATAGCAAAGCTAAACGACAAACTTTTTTTACATTATTCATTGATAGAATCTCCTTTTATTTATGAAATCATCATATCATATTTGCTAAAAAAAAAGTATTTTCTGATTAGCTAACATTTAAAAATACAGAATCCCTTTTTTAAAAGAATATTTTTCCATTTCAAATTCCACCTATTTTCACCCACCAAAAAAGAGGGTTACCCCTCTTCTTAGTTCTTATCCAGATTGCGTAGCATTTCGTCAATCTTGTTTCCATACTCGATGGACTCGTCTTTGACGAAGGTCAAATCTGGGATTTTGTACAATTTCAAATTGCGACCAAGTTCACGTTTGATGGTACCAGTTGCTTTTTCAAGCCCGATTTGAGCTTTTTGGTTATCCGAAGCAAGGTTACTCAAAATGGTGTAGTAAACTTTGGCAACAGACAAGTCACCTAGCATCTGAACATCTGTGATGGTCACACCTTGGACACGCGGATCACGGACTTTCTTTTGCAAAATCTCATTGACTTCACGCTTGATTTCCATGCCCACACGATCCGTACGGAAATGATTTGCCATGATATTCCTTTCTCTACTTTGAACCAAAAGCTAGGCCAGCAGACCTAGCTATTTTTAAATTTATTGATTTTCATTTCAAATTGAAACGAAGTTCAATTTGAAATCATCTGCTTCTTTCGCCGTGGTGAAAGTGATGGAACTGATTTATCAGTCCCATCACAGGGGATTTTTGAGACCCTAGGCTCAAAAATAAGCAATGAAACCATCGGTTTGCTTGCGTCCCTCACCACCTAAGAAAGGAGCAAAAAATCTTATCGTTTGATTTCTTCCATGACATAAGCCTCAATAACATCATCCATCTTGATATCATTGTAACCATCGATCATCAATCCACCTTCACGACCGTTTGTAACTTCTTTGACGTCGTCTTTGTAGTGTTTCAAGCTTGCAAGTTCGCCATCATAGATAACGACACCGTCACGGATAACACGAACTTTAGAGTCACGGGTAACCTTACCGTTGATAACCATGAATCCACCGATAGTTCCCACTTTAGACACCTTGAAGGTTTCACGGATAACTGCTTCACCGATAATTTTTTCTTCAAATTCTGGATCAAGCATCCCCTTCATGGCTTCTTCCATCTCTTCGATAACCTTGTAGATAATGCTGTGAAGACGGATTTCCACATCGTCAGCTTCGGCTTGTTGACGAGCTTGTGGTGTAGGGCGTACATTGAAACCAACGATAAAGGCATTTGAAGCTTCGGCAAGAGTCACGTCAGATTCGTTGATGGCACCGACTGCCGAGTGGACGATGGTCACTTTGACACCTTCCACGTCGATCTTTTGAAGTGAGGCAGAAAGGGCTTCAACAGAACCTTGTACGTCTGCCTTGATGATAACGTTAACAGACTTGAGTTCACCAGCTTTAAGGGTATCAAAGAGATTTTCAAGGCTGACACGTTGGGTAGCTTGACGTTGTTTCATAAGGGCACGTTTGGCACGCTCTTCACCTGCTGCACGCGCAGATTTTTCATCTTCGTAAACGGCAAAGTGGTCACCCGCCATTGGCGCTTCGTTCAAACCTGTGATTGAAACTGGTGTTGATGGCCCAGCAACCTTAACACGACGACCAAGGTCGTTGGTCATAGCACGGACACGACCGAAAGTATTTCCGACAACGATTGGGTCTTGAACATTCAAGGTACCTTGTTGAACAAGAAGGGTTGCGACCGCACCTTTTCCTTTATCCAAGCGAGCTTCGATAACTGTACCGATAGCACGCACTGTTGGGTCTGCCTTGAGTTCTTGGATTTCAGCCACAAGAAGGACTGTTTCCAACAATTCTTCAATGTTTTGATTGAATTTAGCTGAGATTTCAACAAATTCAGAATCTCCACCCCAAGCGGTTGACATAACTCCATGCTCTGCCAATTCACCGATAACGCGTTCTGGGTTGGCACCTGGTTTATCAATCTTGTTGATGGCTACGATAATTGGAACGTTGGCCGCTTTTGAGTGGTTGATGGCTTCAATTGTCTGAGGCATAACCCCGTCGTCGGCCGCTACAACCAAGATGGTAATATCAGTAACAGACGCACCACGCGCACGCATAGACGTAAAGGCCGCGTGTCCTGGTGTATCAAGGAAGGTGATCTTCTTACCATTTTCAACGATTTGGTAGGCACCGATATGCTGAGTGATACCACCTGCTTCACCTGTCGCAACGCGAGAGTTACGAAGAGTATCCAAGAGGGTTGTTTTACCATGGTCAACGTGTCCCATGATCGTTACAACTGGTGGACGCTCAACCAATTCATCTTCATTAAGATAGCCATCTTCGACAAAGAAACGTTCGATGTCGGCATTATCCACTTCAACCTTTTGCTTAGCTTCGATACCATAATCCACCATGAGGAGTTCAATTGTTTCCCCATCCAAAGATTGGTTTTGTGTGGCCATGACACCCATCATGAAAAGTTTCTTAACGATTTCAGCTGGTTCACGTTTGATACGTTTTGCGATTTCCGCAACGGTCATACCATCTGTATATTCAAATTCTGTTGGCAATTCATGGAATTTACGCTCCGTAACAGGTTTTGGAGTCTGATTGCGGTTGTTCTTGTTATTGCCTTTTTTGTTCTTTTTGTTGTTATTCCAGTTACTATTCTTTTGATTTCTCACTTGATTTTGACTACTTCGATTCTTTTGTTGTTTTCTAGGACCATCTTCTTCGTGATCATAATCGTCACGATTTTTGTCTGGTCGAGCTTGTTTTTTACGACGTGTATCCACTGCAGCTTCTTTTTTCTCAGGGACGACTTCAACCACTGCTTGAACTTGCTGTTCTTGTTGCGCTTGTTCAGCTAACTTAGCCACTTCTTCAAAGATTTCCTCTGGCTCCTTGCGTTTGTTTGCTTGGGCCAAGGCTTCTTTGGCAGCCTGAGTCTGCTTGAAACGTTCCTCACTTGAACGGGCGTACTCTGCATTTTGCTCTGCTTTTAGAGCTGCTGCACGGGCTTTAAAGTCAACACGTGGTCCAGCTTGTTTTGGCTGGAAGTCTTGTTGCTGACGGCGCTCATTGCCACGATTTTGCTGACCTTGCTGTTTCTTAGCTTGGTCATTAAAACGGCGATTGTCGCGGTTACTTTGACCTTGTTTTCCACCATTACGGCCGTCGTTTTTCTGACGGTTTCCGTTTTGTTGTTGGTCACGGTTATTGCCCTTGTTTTGCTTGCGTCGTTCTGCCTGCTCTTTGGCACGCGCTTCACGTTCAGCCTTGAAATTACGGCTTTGCGGTTTAGCTGCTACTTTTTCTGCCTTCGGAGCAACTGGCTCAGCAGGTTTTGCCTCTTCCTTAGCTACAGCTGGTTTAGCTGGCTCAGATTTTTCGGCTTTCTTTTCTGCACTTGCTTTTGGTGCTGCAGGTTTTGCTTCTACTTTTGGAGCAGCTGCAGGCTTAAAGCTGGCAGCGATTTTTGCAGCGACAGCTTCTTCCACACTTGATGAGTGGCTTTTCACATCCAAGCCCAACTCTTTTGCACGCGCTACAACTTCTTTACTTTCTTTTCCAAGTTCTTTTGCGATTTCGTACAATCTTTTCTTAGACAAATCATGTCCTCCTCTTCTATTCCATAAGAGACCTCATTTTCTTTGTAAATCCAGCATCTGTTACAGCCAAAACCTTTCTCGATTTTCCGACTGCTATGCTTAATTCCAGTGTTGAAAACACGGTTACAATTTCTACTTGATAATAATGACTTTTATCTTGAATCTTCTTGGTCAGATTGGGTCCAGCATCATGAGCTAGAAAAACCAACTTGGCCTTGCCGTCTTGAATGGCCTTGACCACCAATTCTTCACCCGATATGATCCGCCCTGCTCGCTGAGCAAGCCCCAAGAGATTGCTTATCTTTTGCTTATTCAAGTCCTAACTCTCTTCTTTTTACTTTGTGATCCACATAAGCGATCAACTCGTCATAAAAGCTTTCATCCACTTCCATGCTAAAGCTACGGTTAAAGACCTTCTTCTTTTTCGCCTCTAGGGCCTCTTTATTGTCTAGCTTGATATAAGCGCCGCGGCCGTTGGCCTTGCCTGTCGGATCGATAAAGACTTGTCCTTCCTTGTTCTTGACAATGCGGAGCAAATCACGCTTATCAATCACTTCGTTAGACACAACAGACTTGCGCAAAGGGATTTTTCTTGTTTTCATCTTTCCCTCCTCTAGCAGCTTTTATTCTTCTACAGTATCGTTTTCTGCTTCCAAATCTACCGAACCAGCTTCTTCCATGGCTTCAAATTCACTAGCAGACTTGATATCAATACGGTAACCAGTCAAATGAGCTGCCAAACGAACATTTTGCCCACGACGACCGATAGCAAGAGAAAGCTTGTTATCAGGAACAACCACCAAGGCACGTTTACTATCGTTTTCGTCAAAGATAACTTGGTCAACCTCAGCAGGAGCGATGGCATTGTAGATAAATTCAGCTGGATCTGCTACCCACTCGATGACGTCGATATTTTCTTCAATTGGCACCATACGGTCGCTCTTGGCATCGTAACGAGCTGGGTGGAATTTGCTGGTAATCTTCTTGATGTTAGCACCACCGCGTCCAACAATTGTACCGATAGCATCCACGTTTGGATTATGACTGCGAACGGCAACTT
This sequence comes from Streptococcus sp. 27098_8_103, assembly GCF_041432345.1. Lineage (GTDB taxonomy): Bacteria > Bacillota > Bacilli > Lactobacillales > Streptococcaceae > Streptococcus > Streptococcus mitis_BV. The sequence goes on along the minus strand of NZ_JAPVZK010000016.1, from coordinate 6,840 downwards.
TCGTACGGTCACCAGCTTCACGAGCCACGCTCATGATTTCAACAGTTCCATCATAGACCTCAGGAATTTCTTGCTCCATCAAACGTTTGATCATTTCTGGATGGCTACGGCTAACAAAGACGTTGACACCACGAGGGTTGTCTTCGACCTTGTAGACATAAACTTCGATACGATCATGAGAAGCAAAGACTTCTCCAGGGATTTGGTCTTGTTTTGACAATTGGGCTTCGATGCTGCCAAGATTGACATAGATAAAGCGGTTGTCAAAGCGTTCTACTGTACCAGACATGATTTCTTGCTCATGCTCTTTGTAAGTATTGTAAGTGATGGCACGTGTTTGCTTGCGCATTTTTTCCATAATGGTTTGTTTGGCAGATTGGGCTGCTACACGACCAAACTCAGCAGGTGCTTCTTCAAACTTGATTTTATCACCAAGTTCATAGGCTGAATTGATAGCAAGAGCATCTTTCAAGCTGATTTCCAAACGGCTATCAAATACTTCATCAACCACTTCACGGACAGTATAAACTGTAAAGTCACCTGTTTTTTCGTTGAAATCAATAGCTACGCTATCAGATTGACCATAGCGTCTGCGATAAGCGGAACGAAGCGACTCCACTACTGCGTCGATGATATCTTCTTTTTTGATTCCCTTGTCTTCTTCCAAAATGCGGAAGGCCTCTAGCATTTCTTTACTCATGTTTTCTTCACTTTTGAATCCTCAAAAGCTATCCTTTCTTTTTCTATAATTTAACTGCTAAACGTGCTTTTGATACTAAACTGTATGGAATTTGGACAGTTTTCTTGCGCGTCTTGTCCATATATTCCATGGTCAACTCGTCCTCTTCAAAGGCCAACAAGGTTCCTTCAAAGACCTTTTGCTTATCGATGGCTTGGTAGAGTCCGACATGGATGTATTTCCCAACCGCTCCAGCGACTGCATCCTTGGTTTTCAAAGGACGTTCCAAGCCTGGACTGGTGATTTCTAGGAAATATTGTTCTGGGAAGGGATCTGGCTTGATAGTGTCTAGGACAGGGCTGATAATTTCTGTCAAATCTGCCGTGTCGTTCAAGGTAATTCCTTCAGGTTTATCTACAAAAATACTGAGAATCATGTCACTACCAATCTTTCCATACTCGATATCCACGAGTTCGAAAGGCGCTTCTATGACAGGTTCTACAACTTCTCTGACTAATTCTACGATTGTTGCGATTGCGTCCACCTCCTCATAAGCAAGAGGCGAAGATATTTCCCCGCCTCTCTTTCTCATATTCTTGCTACAAGTATAACACAAATCAAGCCAACCTGCAAGGATTTAACCTTGAAGCTTTTTGTCTGGGCTTACAAGACTTACTGCGCCGCTCCTAATAAGCCCAAGTCGTATTTCCAAGTTAAAATACGTCTCACAGACTCATCAATACGCTCTTCTGTCAGCTCTCCAGAGGAAATTTTCTTTAATAGATAAGGAATCTGGGTTTGATAGGAAGACCCTAGAATCAAATCATTTCCAGCTAAAATTACTTGAAAAGCAGCCTCGTCCTGACTGACAAAATCGGCTATTCCTGCCATATCAAAATCATCCGTCATAATGACACCTTTGAAATGCAGTTCCTTACGAAGAAGGTCAGTGATTTTCGGTGAGATAGATGATGGCACTGTATCAATTTTAGATAGGATATTGTGAGAGACTAAGATACTATCTGCCCCTGCATCTATCCCAGCTTGAAAGGGAAGAAAATCTGCTTGTCTTAATTCATCTAAAGAACGGTTGTCTTGGATAATAGCGGTATGACTATCTCCATTATCGCCATATCCTGGAAAATGTTTCAAGGTTGACCCAACCTTACTCTTTTTAAGTTCTTCTACGACCTGCTGAACATAGCTTGCAGTTGTTTGGGCATCTTGTCCAATCGTTCGATCATAAATAAAGGCTGATTGATTCCTTGAAAGATCCGCAACTGGTAAAAGTCCAGCATTGATGCCAACAGATTTTAACAGCTCTGCCTTTTGCTTCGTATTAGAAAGCACCGCCTCCATTCCCCCTTGCTGATAAAGTGCCCTAGGAGATTGAAAAGGAGTTTCTAAAATCGAACTAATACGAGTCACTGTCCCCCCTTCTTCATCTGAACCAATCAATAAAGGAACCTTGGCAGCAGCTTGGTAGCCCTTTGTCAAAGCCTTTATATCCTCTAAACTTCGTCCCTCAAAATCTCTGCCAAATAAGATATAACCAGACAAATGATAGGATTGAAGATCTTCTATCTGATGATTAGAAGGAACTCTGGCCCAAAATAATTGTCCTACTTTCTCTTCCAAGGTCATCGTGGCCAATCTGTCTTCGATAACCTTATTTTCCTCTCCTTCACTGGTTTCAATAGTTGTTTCAGTTTTTTCTATTTGAACCTCTTTTTCTGCTTGCACCTCTACTTGTCTATGTTGTTGATAATCAGAAAAAACCAAACCAACTATCACAAGGAAAAAGAAAAGATAGAATACAAGAGGGTTTATACTATTTCTCATAACCTTTCCATTATACCACTTATCTGGTTGCAAATACACATTTAGCAAAAACCACCTGTTTTGAAATCAAACTAAAAGGACTTAATCCTGCGCAGTACAGAACTAAATCCTTGAAATATATGATTGGTTTAACTTTTTGAGCGGAGATCAGTTTTCTGACATCACTTTAGATTAAAACTGAGCCTCAACTCGGTAGATAACTTGACCCTTGTTGGAGAATTTTTGCTCATATTCAGTCATGACATTGCCTTCAAAATCACTGGCATGTAAATCAAGCCAGACGCCGTTGAGCTTCATGCCATACTGAGAAAAACTCACTAGGCTGTACTCAAACAAGCCACGATTATCCGTCTTGAAATGAATTTCTCCATTTTCAGGCAAGATACGTTTGAAGGTATCCAAGAAGGTCTTGTAGGTCAAACGACGCTTTTCATGGCGTTTTTTAGGCCATGGATCTGAAAAATTCAGATACAAGCGATCAATCTCACCGTCTTCAAAGTAGTCAGTCAAGTCAGAACCATCTACCCACAAGAGCTTGATATTAGGCACTCCAACTTCAAGCACCTTGTCCAAAGCGTAGCTCAAAACAGACTTTTGAATATCAATCCCGATATAGTTGATGTCAGGGTTTTGCTTGGCCATACCTGAAACAAAGGCACCCTTTCCACTTCCAACTTCCACATGAATGGGATTGTCATTGCCAAACAAGTCCCGCCATTTCCCCTTGGCTTCCAAGGGATTGAGGACCACATACTGGGGATTTGCCTCTAGTAATTCTGTCGCCCCTTTACGATTTCTAACTCTCATCTTCTCTTTCCATACTTGTCTCGGAAGTGACGCAAGCCATGAATCTCCCGATTGACATTTTCTAAATCTTGGTTCATATAATACTTGGAAATCTGGCTCAAATAAGACAATTGACCGTACCAATACAATTTATTTAATACCGTTTGATTATACTTATAGCCGTAGTAGGTCAACCATTCCTTCCACTGATATTCTGGAATATAATGGCAGAGCATATGGGCCACATCCAACATGCGATCGGTCAAGCGAACCGAATCCCAATCTACCAAATAAATCAAGCCACTATCTGTCTCAATCCAATTACTATGTCGTACATCTCCATGGACAATAGTCGCATGATCCTCTCTAAATCCTGGAATAGTCTGACGTAAATCAGCCATCACTTCACTGATAAAATGATTTTTACGCAAAGCATCTGGAGCCGTTTCCTGCCAAGACTGTAGTAAATCTACAGGTGTTTCCATGGCATATCCCAACCGACTCAACTGTGTCATCAACGGACGTGAGCGATGAAGGCGGGTTAAAATATTGACGATTTGCTTACGATTCATATCATAGGGGGTCAATATCTTGCCTGTTAACCATTCTTGAGCACACATATCACGCCCATCTGCCAAACGGCGACTCCATAATAATTGTGGAGCAATTTGTTCTCTAGCTAGACCAGGTAGGATTGGAGAGGTGTTCATTTTTACAAAGATACGCTTTCCATCAGGATAGCTACCCATATAAGCCTTGCCACTTTTCCCAGGTATGGGAGTCAGTGTTAGCTCATTATCACCCAAATCCATTTCTTTCCTCCGTATAAAGTTTCCTTACTATTCTACTAGTTTTTGGCCTATTCGTCAACCGCTCCACACCCGATTCTCAAAGAAAAGCCTCTAGATTGGCTTGGGTATCATTATAGAAAGAAAAAGGTAAGCACAATCTCCTACTTACCTTTTCATAATTTTTATAAATAATATAAGAGTGGCCAACTGTTGTAAAACATGTGGACTAGAGTAGAAACCCATAGGTTTTGGCTCTTTTTATAAGCAAAGCCCAGTAACAAGCCCCCAAGTAGATAAAAAATAAACGAAGGGACATTAGAAGGTCCATGCATGAAAGAAAAGAGAGATGAAGTTAGCACAAGCCCTAACCAAGAATTGTCAAAAACGGCACCTTGAAGAAGTCCTCTGAAAATGAGTTCCTCCTGTATTGGCCCAAAAACTGAGGTAGTCAAAATCAAAGACAGGGAAATTCCTCTGCTGACCTCCGCCAAGTGTTGAACTCCCTCGCCAGAAGAAACAGCGAAGAAATGAATATAAACCAGCGTCTCAAGTACACTTAGCAGAAAGATTGCAATGAAAAGCAAAAGGTCTTTCTTGCTTAACATCCCAAAAGAAATCATATCAAACTTTCTAGCATAAGCAACACTCAGCGAGGTTACTAGAAGACTTACAATAATCAGTTCAGATTCATTTTGAAAAAAATCCCCGTGGTTAATCGTATAAGGAACTGTAATGACGATTAGTAGTACTAAAAATCCAAAACAAAAGGCATGAAATTTATCAAAAAACTTCATAAAATTATCCTCCTCAACAAACAAACTTCCCTACAAGTCATCCTTTAACTCTAGTCTTTCCAAAACAAACCATTTTAGTAACCAAAATCCGACAACATAGCCAGCCCCTAAGAATATAGCCATTAAAGCTAGCATGGGATTTAGGAAATTAAAGACCACCGCAGATACAAAGGTTAGCACAAAAACATTAAATGCAATGGTGTCAGAAGCCAAAACTAGAATATAAGGTGTCAACCAGTCTATGGTTTTGGAATCTAGGAAAAATAAGTGTTTATACATGATAACCTCCTCTATGGCTGAAAAGATAGACTCTTGATTTTTTACCCCAAGACCCTATGTAAAAAAGTCAGAAAAAATGGTAAAGTCGCTACAATATTATTAATCACATGAACCGCATAAGATGGATAAATGCTCTTGGTATAGCGGGTCAAACCAGCAAAGATGATTCCAAATGTTGTAAAAACGAAAATATCTAACAGACTAGGCAGACTTGAAAAATGAGGAAGAGCAAACAGAATGGAAGGAAGAAGTAAATCAAGGCCAAATCGCGAATGTTTAAAGAAAGCATGTTGCAACAAACCCCTATAGATCAATTCTTCCATCAGAGGTCCTAGCACGATTAAGGTTAGGTAAACACCAAACTCCGCAAAATTTGTCTCACTATAGGCAATAAACAAATTCCACCCTTCATTAGTTCCCTGCACGTGTTTAGCTGTCAGATAGTTAAAACAGATAAGCACAACAGCTGCTAACACCGTCAGGACGGAATAGCTCAACCACTTTTTTCTAGGGATACGAAAGAGATAAGCATGGCCCGACCTGATCAAAATCCAAACCATCAAACCGATAAAGAGAAGGCTGATGATGTTTCGAATCCAGATAAGATTTCCTACCCAAGACGAGAACTCCCAATAATTGCTCCAAAATTGGGTTGTCCAAAACAATCCGAAAAATAGAAACAAATAAGAAAGAATGGCACTCGTTTTGAAAAGAATAGGATATTTTTTCATAGCTTTCTCCATTACAATTAAATGATATCTAATCATTTTCTAAAATTTGATAACTTTTGTGAAATGTTTTAGCAGAAACAACTCTATGATTGGTGATATCTATATAATCACCTGGATAACCAAGAACATACATCCCATAACCAGCGAATCCTCCTCCAGCTGTTCCAACTAGACCAAACTTGATATTCGTTGCGAGAGAAGTGTTAAGACCTGCCATTAGAATGCGCACATGATTATCCAACCAAACCATATAATTTTTTTGAAAAGCTTCCTCTACCCAACTTGGTTTAGGAGTTGCTTGACCAATTTCCCAAACATCAACAATTTGATTCCCATATTTTGCCTTCATAGCTTCAATCCTTTTTAAATACCATTACATGAGTTGGGAGTTCCCCCTATACCATAAGGACTACATGGTTTTGAAAGATGTATAATAGTCCACTTACCATTTAATTGATCCAAAGTTGGAGAAGGTGCTAGCCCACCCAATAAACCAGAAAGTTATCTCCCCAACCTCCGAAACTTCCTTCAACTTTCGCAAGCATCTCAGTATCCATCATTTCAAATTGTGACATCGTTTTTGTATTCATAACAAAAACTTCATTAGCCCCTACTTTTTATAATACTTCAAGCCCCAAATGAGTAGAAACATGATAAGCAAGCAGAGAATAGTGCCAATATAGGCAATTAATTGTTGATAGGATTCTCCTGCTGTGATACCCCTATACAAACAAATAATAGACATAAAACCTGTCAAACCGATAAACATAAGTTGATTGGTTCTAGGACTAACCAAATCATCATTTACGTATATTTAAGAGCATCTCTTTTATGTTAGTGTATGTTAACACTAAAAAACAAGTTAGGCCAATAATATTTAAAATGAACAATAACGGGGTTAAGTCTCTAAAAAAATTATCCACTGACACTACAAGAAA
>NZ_JAPVZK010000015.1:0-54049 GCF_041432345.1 Streptococcus sp. 27098_8_103 | reverse complement strand
TGCTTCGTTGTGAATGCTGTTTTATCAAATCAATAAAATACTATCACTGCTTATATTCTTTAAAATTAGAACCAGAAAAATATGATTTCAATTCTTCTAAATCTGTCGTAGTTTTAAACTGCCCTTTTTCTAGTTTATCCATATCTACACTGCCATCTTTTTTGACTCCTGCTGCATAACTATAATCTTTATAACGAGTATCTTTAGATCCATCAGATTTGGTCTCAGTGACCTTATAGAGAATGCTTAAAGAAATAACATTTTCATAAGCACTGTCACTTGATGAAAATACTCCTAAGAAGGTTACTTGAGGTTCTAGTGCATAAGAAGATGAAGAGCTATTCTTGTTTTCAGACTTACTGTAGTCATCAATTTTCTTAAGAATGTCCTTTAATTCCTTAATCTCACTGACCTCTTTTAGGCCTGAAACTGGAACTTCAAAACTCTTTTCAGCAGGTACTTTCCCTTCTTTTTTCAATTTATTCAAATAGTAATCACGAACCACAAGTTTGATGCTATCACCATTTTTCAAATCTTTAGGATTAGAATCACCATCAATAGTGAAGATATCTTCTTCGTCTTTTGTTTCAGGAATATATACTCGACCATAACCATTGAAGCCTTCAAAGCTTACAGGAGTCAGTTTTAAGAGGTCTTCTTTTGAAACTTTTTCATACTCCTTCAGTGTTTCAACCTTAAATGTTTTCTTTTCAGCTTTAACAGGTGAATTTTGCGAAGTCGTTGTGACTGTGAAGGTCACTTCATCCCCATTTTTTAACTCACTTTTCTTATCAAACTCATAACGAACACTGCTAATCATAGCCTTAGCTAGAGAAGCTTTTGAAGCTAATTGCGGATTGGTTGCCAAAGCTGATAAGGCTACAGGATCATTCTGGGCAAGGGCTTGAGCTTGTTCCTTGTTAAAGCCAGCCTTTTTGTAGGATAGTTCCTTAACCATAGCCGCAATCACTTCTTCATTATAGGTCAAAGTCCCTGACTCTGAATAACCTGAAAATTCAACCCTAACTTCTTTTGCTAAACTTTTAGGTTGCCCTTGATAAAAGTTATAACCTACAAAAGCGATAATAGCAAGTCCAAGAGCAATCAGCACACCCAGAGTTTCCTTACGTCGTGTCTCAATGATATGTTTTACCTTATCCACAAATCCTAGCTGACTTGGGACAGGAGCTACAGGATTGGCATGTTCACTTTCCTGTTTAACGCTTGTCTCTTGTTCCGAAACTTCTGTGTTATTTGAAGTCTCCTCGTTTACCTTATTTTCCAACTCTTCCACTTAAAATCTCCTTTGTAAAACCAAAATGGAATTATTTGATCCATTTACCAGATCCATCTACACGGTAACCATCAGGTGTTCGTTCGCTAACAGCCATTTTACCATCTGATTTAAGGTAATAATCTCCTACCCATTTGTTACGAGCGTAGCTTCCTTCTGATGTCAAATAGTAATATGATTTGTAGTTATTGTCATAAATCCACTCACTCTTAGCCATCTTACCATTTGATTTGAGGTAATAACTTCCTGACCAAGCATTACGTGCATAGCTTCCTTCTGATGTCAAGTAATAGTAAGAACCGTAGTTGCCATCATAAATCCATTCACTCTTAGCCATGTAGCCACCTGACTTGAGATAGTAGTTCCCTACCCAAGCATTTTCCACGTACTCACCAGAAGCGTTCAAATAGAAATAAGACTTATACTGTGAATCATAGATCCATTGGCTGATAACTTTTTGACCATTTTGGTAGTACGAACGATCTACCCAACCACTCTTTCCACTTGGCTGTTCTGGAGTTTTTGGCTCAGATTTTGGTGTTGATGTTGGCTTCAAGTTAACTTTTTCATACTTAACAAATTCTCCATCTTTAATTGTCAATTTAATAGCCCCAACTAAAGTGAAGTAACCTGATTCATGAGAAAGTGTCCAATCCTTAAACGAAACCAGATAAGTACCATCTGGATATGGGTTCCCATTTCGCAAAGATAAATTAAACTTTGCTCTACCAACATTTTTCTTAGCTTCCCCATTTGTAACTGGATCAATCCTTAAAGTACCGTTTGAAATTAATACTCGTCCTGTATCTGCTTCTAAAACTTCAAAAGACTTTAACAAGCTACTTGAAACAGAGACATCTGGACGATCTCCAACTACTTCCAAGTAAAAGTTTCCATCTAGTCCCTTTTGGGCAGTTACATCCGCATAGACCTTACGGTATTCTGCGGCTTCTACATTGCTTGTAGGGAGTATACTTGTTGTGATAACCCCTGCCATCAGTAGGCTCAACCCCATCACTGATCCTGTCAATACGTGTTTTAGTTTCATCTTCTTTTTCTCCTTTTTTATTCACTAACCTTATAATAAAATTCGTTTGGATCGGATAATGCACCTGCATATTGGGCAATCAACAACCGATCCTTGCTACTGTCAGATGCATCTGTATAAGTTGCATCGCCTGCATTAAAGTCTGGATGTACAACTCCTTGCGGAATGAGGGTAACAGATGCACCTCCAGGTCCTGAACTTGACCCCATGCCAAATTTAGCCATATTATTTACAATCTGCGGTGCAACTGGGGTCAAGACCGCACCATTTGTAAAGCCATTCTCATCAAAAGTGACTTCGCCACCCTTGTTATTCTTCCAAGTACCTTTGATACTGCTAAAGTTTTTCTGATGAATCTCAGCTAGATGAGCACCTGGGCCCTTAGCCTGCTCTTCTAGATCAATAAAGGGACGACTAGCTGAAGCATCATCAAAAATCAACCAGTTCAAGCCTTCTAAGTCAACCTGTTTAATCCCATCTAACCCTTGTAAACTTGAAGGATCCTTGGTTTCTCTCAAATCATAGTTGACTGAGCTGGCTTCCTGATAACGACCATCCGCAAAGAGATAAGTTTTAGCAATGGCCTCTGGTTTAGAAGCACTAAAAATCAAGTAAGAGATGGCGCCATTTTCATATGGAATCAAGATTTGTCGTGAACCACCTTTGCCGGCAACCCCACCAGCCTTGACTAGCTGGGCTCCCTGATCTGTCAGATAATAAATCCCGAGTAGAACCTTATCTTGCTTAATCAACAATTCTTTCTTCCCATCCTTATTGATGTCGTAGAAGGTATAGCTGATGTCTTTCCCTTGGTAATCAAACAAAATGGAATCAATATAAGACTCTTCTTTGTCACCTGTCGAATTCTGTGGCATTTGTTGTTTTTGCGCAGTCTTAACTCGCTCTCTATAGGAATCTAAGATATTCTGATAGACAATCTGGTAATCAATCTTGGCTTGTTCAGCTTTTTTGGCGTCTGAAGCACTGGTTTGGACTGTAGTGTCAGCCGACTCACCTTCACTTGTCTGGCTAGCTTGTTGCCCACAGGCTGCTAATAAAAGCACTGAGCTAGCCACTAACAAGCCACTTAAAATACTTTTCTTGGACATAATACCTCCTTTTATTTCTTTTTAAAAGATTTACCAGCTAGTATACCAGAAGGATCTGAAGTAATAGTCAACTCTCCACCTTTAATCTCATAACCTAGTTTCAGTGAAGACAATTCAAGAGTCTTTTCTTTCTGATTGACCTTCATCTCGTCTGTCTGCTCCGTTGGCTTTCCTTCTGTCAGGATACCAATCGTTTTTCCTTTGGTATGAACTTGTCCCTTATCACCCTTGATTTGGATGGTCACAGTTGCTTCTTCCATAAATGGCATGCTACCTTGATAGACATAAGTCCCATCTGCTGATGAGCAGGCTGCGAGAAGCAATAAGCTCGTTACTAACGATAATACAAATGCAAATTTCTTTTTCAATTTTTATCCCTCTTTTTTCTTTAAAATAATTCCTAATCCTGCTAGGAAGCCATATCCTAATAAAGCAAGTAGGCTGACTTGACTGCCAGTATTTGGCAATGCTTTTTGTCCAGCTTCTTCTTGAGCTGGAGATAGAACTGCAGGCGCTTGGTAGCTTGGTGCTGGCCCAACAGGTTTCACGTTCTGGTCAGCAGCTTGACCTGGTTTGTCGGCATTCGGTTGGTCACTTGGTCTGTCACCTTTAGGCTCTTGAGCTGGTTCCTCACCTTTTGGTTGCTCTACTTTTGGTCGCTCGCCTTTGGGTTCTTCAGTCTTTGGTTGTTCAACTTTGGTATGCTCACCCTTCGGTTCTTCTGTCTTAGGCTGTTTAACTTTAGGTTCTTCAACTTTAGGTTTTTCTACCTTTGGCTCATCACCCTTTGGTTCGTCAATTTTCGGCTCATCCTTAGGTAACTGATCAAGTGGAAATTCTGGTAGTTCTGGTTGAATAGCGCCTGGGCCGTTTACGCCACCTTTGAATTCTGGTTTCTCTGGAATGATAGCGTCGTCGATTGTCTTACGAAGGAGCAATTTTTGATACTCGCGTTCTGCTTCGTCTTTTGCTTTACGAGCTTTTTCTGCTTCGTCTTCTTTTTGTTTTACATTACGTTTTAAGTCGTCTACGTGTTTGCAGAGTTCATCCAACTCTTTTGACTTAGCTTTCAATTCTGCTTCCAGTTTGCCTTTTTCTTGGCTCAAACGAAGTGTTTCTGCCAACTTGTCTTTTGCTTTTTGAAGTGCGTCTTCCGCATCTTTCAACTCTTTGTCCGCTTTCAAACGCTCAATCTTGGCATCTTCCAAGTCTTTGTCTTTTTGCTGACTTTCAGACAATTTCTTAACCAATTCTTTATCCGCTTCGTCTTTTTCCTTGCGAGCTTTTTCCAGACGCAATGATTTGGAATTATCGTCAAGTGTCGCACGTTCTAGCTTACGTTGAGCGTCTTCTGCTTTTTCTTTAGCTTTTTCAAGCTCTTTGACAGCTTCCGCACGTTTTGCTTCTTTGGCTGGTGTTTCAGATACTTCTTTTTCTAGGTCGGTAATGCGTTTCTCAATTTCTTGAAGCTCTGTTTTCACTTGTTCCAAATTAGCTTCAGCAGTCTTCTTATCAGCTTTAGCTTTTTCCAATTCAGCTTCTACTTCTTGTTTGTTTTGTAGAGTTGGTGTTGGAAGGTTAGCTGTTGAATTTGGTCCATAGAGGTCATCATACTTAGCTTTTTGGATGTCTGTGTTATCGTTGTCAATATATTTTTCACTTTTCACTTTCAAAACGTGAATACGGTATACGTGTGTGAAATCAGGGTCACCAAGGTCAGTTAAAAGTTGTCCACCTTTGATGATTGATGTATTTAATCCTAAAGTATCGGCTTGTAACAGGCTATAAAAATGACCATATCCACCAGTCAAGTATCCTTCTGCAAAGAATGATAAGAATGTTTCTGTCATACGAGCAATGAGTTCTTGTCTAGTCATTTTATCTGAACCCATTGGAATATTCATGAGGTCTTCATAATATTGACTATGAGTATCAACACCTGGATTATCAGATGCAATCAAGCCTCTTTTTCGTGCAACGTCGTTAATCCCACGTCCAAAATGGCTAAGGTCTTGGTAGTCATTGTCTTTATAGACTTTAGCAACTTCTTTGGCAAAATCTTTATTATTTGTGTTTAGTTTTGCTTCTGGTAAGTCTAATTGTTTACGAAGATTGTTTAAAAGAGTAACAAAATGGTTGTTTAAGTCATTAACGATATCTTGAGGAAGGTTATTTGGGTCATATTTGACATCATTTTCTCCGTCTTTGATTCCATTTTCGCTAATGCTACCGATTTTTTCCATCCATTTTTCATTTGTTTCACGGTCTAGTTTAGTCAACTCTTCTTCTAGTCGGCGAATATCTTTACGATATTGTTCCAACCAAACGTTATAGCGAGCGTTCCATTCTTCATCTGCTTTGTCGATTTGGTCTGCATCCATACCGTCCATATTTGGATATGGTTCTGGGTATTTGTCCATACGACGTTTGATAAGCTCTTTAGCTTTTGCTAGCCATTCTGGTGTTACGGTTACGTCTGTCGGATATTGAGCTGTTTTTAGTTTTTCTTCAGCATCTTTAACTGCTTTTTCCGCGTCTTTGACCGCGCCTTCTTTTGCTGTTTTATCCTCTTCTTTGTCGGCTTTGTTTTGGCGTTCTTGAACTTTCTTAGCTTCACGCGTTTTGTCGTTTTCTTTTGCTTTTTCTAGCTCTGTTTCTGCATCACGTTTAGCTTTGTCTTTTACAAGAACATCTTTATCCGCGTCATCTTTTTCTTGTTGAGCCTTTTCTTTCGCAGCTGGGTCAAAGTCGTCCGTTGCGTCTTTCAACTCTTTGTCAGCCTTTTCTACACCTGTACGGGTCTTATCAAGCTCGTCTTTAGAGAGTTTGGCTTCGTCAGACTTTTTAGTCACTTGGTCAGCCTTATCTTTGGCTTCGGCTTCTTTGTCGTCTTTAGCTTTTTCTTTAGCGTCTATATCTTCTCTTTCCTTTTGGATTTTTTCAGGTGTAGCGTCTTTTGCCTTTTCAAGGTCTTTTTCAAGCACTTCTTTTTCAGACTTTTTAGCTTCTTTTTCTTGTTGAGCCTTATCAAGCTCGTCTTTAGCTTGACCTGCGTCTTTTGCTTTTTGGTCGGCATCTTTAGCGCTATCTACCGCACGTTTTTCAGCGTCAGATAAATCTTTGTCTGTGACCTTATGGCTGTCCTCTGCCTTTACTATGTTTTCAGTCGGAGCTTCACTAGCAAAGACCGTTGGAGTGGTTGCGACTACTCCTAAACCAGCCACTGTAGCAGTTGTCATAATTAGGGACTTTTTCATCCTTATCTCCTTTATTTTTGATTGACTTGATTATACAGTAAATAATCCCCTTTTTGGATATTTCTACCGAAAACAATAGAATTTTACCCCCCCCCCCCGACTTTTCCTAAAAAATTTACTAAAAACAGTAGTTTTTCCCAAAAATGGAGAAATTTAAGTTATAATAAAACCAATAAAACTCAAGGAGACTATCATGGAATTCAAACACTATGGAGAAATTATCCACAAAATCCGTCAAGATCGCAATATGAGCCTTAAAGAGGCTGCTGGAGATGCCATTACTCCCAACAACCTTAGTCGCTTTGAAAAAGGACTCGCTACTGTTAAAGTAAATACATTTTTTGAAGTTTTAAACAATTTTAATTTAGATGGATACGACTATGTAGAAATTTTTCATATTCAAGATAAGAATTCCCTAAGAGCAAGAGAAATTATACATGCATTGTCTAAAAATGATAAAATAAAAGCTAGACAAATACTGGGAAAGAAAAGTGACTGGGGAAATGTCATAGAGTATTACATACTAAAATTAGATATTTTTAGAATGGAGAATACAAGGGATGAATCGACTCCTGATGTAGTAGAAGCTATTAATTACTTGGTCAACTATATGTTTAGTATTGATACTCTTTATATTCGTGATTTTCTTATTATTGAACTTCTTCTTACATTTGATGGGCAATATTTTGAGTTAAAATTCCTTGAATATCTCGAAAAGCTAATTGTCAAAGGATTAGAAGAAACTAAACAGATATCTGAATCATTTTCTCACAGATATACTCAAACTGGAACGTTTTTAGTTAGAACATATTCTCGCTATGGATACTACGATAAAGCAGAAAAGCTCATCTATAAGTTGAAGATAGCACTATCTGAAATATTCTATTATGAGTTTTCAGTATTTCAACTATTTTATTTAAACATATATGAAGTTTTCAATCTACTTCGACAAAACAATCCTAAGGCTATTGAACGAGCTAATGCTCTTCTTCATTACATTGATGCTCAAAACGACCTCTTTCCATTACCAAATATGATTACAATTAAAAATTCATTTACCCAAGAAGTTCAACGACTGAATAAAACTGGCATTCCATTCCCTATGGAAGATGAAGAATAACTATCAACATCAATAAACAACAAAATGTGTGCAACTTTAAAGCACCAAAGTCACTTTAGACTCTGGTGCTTTTTTAACTTGATTTTAAAAGAAAAACTCACCAAGCTTAGTTGATGAGTTCTTAATCTATTTTCTAAATTTCCACTGGCTGTAAATACCAAAACCAATAATCCAGATAGCTGATCCAATTGCTCCTACAAATGTAGACTCTTGCAAAAAGAGGGTTACAAAGACAAAGGCAAAGAAGAGCATGGTTAAAGGATTTAAGAAACGATAGTGGGGCATGAGATAGCCATCCGCCATAAAGTCTGGTGACTTGCGGTATTTAAGGTGAGCCACCATAATCAAGATATAAATGGCGATATAGACACCTGATGATGATGCCGTAATCAAGGCAAAGGCATCCGAAACTCCTGGCAAGACGTTGATAAAGGCTGCTAGGGCAATCAAAACCGCTGAAGCGATGATGGCATTTTGTGGCACATTGTGGCGAGAAAGGGTATCTGCCTTGATCGCTTTTAGGAAGCGATTTGGCGAATCATGAGCAATCTGGTACAAATGGCGCCCTGTTGAATAAAGGGTTGAGTTAAGGGCAGATGCTGCTGAGGTCAAAACGACGAAGTTAATCAAGGCTGCCGCCCACTTGATACCTGCTAACTCAAATACCGTAACAAAGGGAGAATCAGCAGAAGCAAGCTCACGCCATGGAATGATAGCCATGATGGCTAAGAGGGCACCACCGTAGAAAAAGGCGATACGCAAAGGAATTTCCTTAACGGCTTTTGGCAAGACCTGACGTGGATTTTTGGTTTCAGAAGTTGTGACTCCGATAAACTCAATCATGAGGTAGGCAAAGAACACCATCTGGAAAGCCATGACAAAGTTCACTCCACCATTAGGGAAGAGGGAGAAATTGTCAGCAATATTAGCCAAACTTGCTACTCCATGAGGTGTCTTGAAGCCCGTCAAGACCATAAAGACTCCTGTCGCAATCATAGCTAAAATAGCCACAATCTTGACCATAGCAAACCAAAACTCAACTTCCCCAAAGAGCTTCACCGCAATCAGATTGACCAAAGCTAGAATGGTCAAAAATCCAATCTCAATCATCCAACTTGGCCAGCTAGGGAACCAAAACTGAACATAGTGAGAAATGGCTGTGATTTCCGCCATACCGATAAAGACAACGGATAACCAGTAAGACCAGACTGCAAAATGTCCCCAGCCCTTACCCAAATGGCGCGTGATAAAGTTAATAAAGGTATGTTGCTCAGGATCTTGGTAGAGCATTTCCCCAACCGCTCTCATCATAAGGAACATGAAAGCTCCAGTAATCATATAAATCAGTACAATGGAAGGACCTGTTAGGCTAATAGAGCGACCTGCTCCCAAAAAGAGTCCTGTCCCGATTGTTCCAGCAATGGCCATAACCTGTACGTGACGATTGGTCAGACCACGCTCCATCTTATTTTGCTTCTTTTTTGAACTCATATAGTCTCCAATTCTTTTTAAACCTAAAAAGGAGCAAAGAAGGATATTTCCCTCTTTCTACTCCTTTTAATCATTAGGCTGTTTTTTCAACCTTCAAGATTTTTACATCATAGCTACCCACAGGTGTTTCGACAGTTGCTGTATCACCTGTTTTCTTACCAATCAAGGCTTGTCCGATTGGACTTTCATTTGAAACCTTACCTGCAAAGGCATCTGCACCAGCTGAACCTACAATGATATAAACTTCTTCTTCGTCCTCACCAATTTCTTGGATCGTGACTGTTTTACCAATCGCTACTTCGTCTTGGGCAACTGAGTCGCTATTGACGATTTCAGCATAACGAATTTTTGTTTCCAAGCTAGAGATTTGACCTTCGACAAAGGCTTGTTCATCCTTAGCTGCTTCATACTCACTGTTTTCTGAAAGGTCGCCGTATGAACGAGCAATCTTAATACGTTCTACCACTTCTGGACGACGGACCAATTTCAATTCTTCTAATTCTTTTTCTAGTTTTTCTTTTTCCTCAAGTGTCATAGGATATGTTTTTTCTGCCATTTTTCTCAACTTTCTTTTACTTTATTTTTTAAAACAAAATTATGTGGAAAACCACATAATTTTAGTTTGAACTACTTGATTGCGTTAATTTATTATTGATATGTTGTGCAACATTTTGGTCATGTTCTGCCTTGTTCGTAGCGAAATATACCTTGCCATCTGTAACATCTGCTACAAAGAATAAGTTATCACTCTTAGTTTGATTGATACTTGATTCAATAGCATCCACACTTGGACTATCTACTGGTCCAGGCATGAGGCCTAGATTTGTATAAACATTGTATGGTGAATCAATTGATGTATCGATTCCAGCATCGTCGGCAAGACTAATCTTCTGACCAAGTTTGCCTTGGGCATACAAGATGGCAATATTGCTTTGAAGTGGCATACCAAGATTCAAGCGATTGTAGAATACACCTGCAATCATCTTACGATCTTCAGTTTTCGCTCCTTCTTTTTCTACGAGTGAAGCAATGGTTAACAATTCATTAACTGTCAAGTTTTTAGACTTAATTGTACTATAGTGTGGAGTCAAGGTCTTATCCATGGCTGCCAACATCTCGTCAATCAAGCTTTCAATAGTTGTACTTTCCTTGATAGAGTAGGTCGCTGGGAAGAGGAAACCTTCCAAACGGTAACGAGCTCCACTTTCTTTTGTAGGTAAGCTTTCTAGTAAGTTTGAATATTTAGAAACTTCTTGACTGATAAAGTTGTCATCTTGAACTTTAGCCAAGAAAGCATCCGCAGTCAAAGGCTCTTTAAATTCACCTTTTAATTGGCCTACAGCTTGGGCGATTTGCTCAATTGTATAGCCCTCTGGAATAGTCAAATCTGCAAGTGATGGTTCTTTAGGTTCAGCTGTACCACCCTTTTGTAGTTCCTTGATGATATCCTCTGTACTCATGCTCTTTTGCAAATTGTAATATCCAGCCTTCAGATCTGAATAATTCTTATATTTTGCATAGAAAGCAAAAATCACTCCGTGTTTGATTACACCAGAATGTTCAAGAGTTGATCCAATCTCTTGGACATTGGCTCCTTCTGGAATTTGAACCGTTACATATTCCTTAGAATTTGCATCTACAGGTAATAAAGATGATTGAACATACTGGTAACCGAAGTAACCACCTGCCGAAATCAAGGCAAGGAAAATCAATAGAGAAATGAAGAAAGCCTTCAAATGTGATTTTTTCTTCTTGACAGGCTTAACTGTCTCACGACGACTACGACGTGGAATTTCAGAAATGACTTCAACATCTTCCGTTTCCATAACCGGTTCTGGTATTGTTGCTTCCTTCTGTGGCTCTTTTTTCACCTCTGTCTTATAAGAAACAGGCACTCTTGTAGGAGTTGTATTCAATTCTTTTTCGACATTGTGTGGACGTCCAGCCCCTGGTCCCGGAGCCGGTCTTGATGGACTTGCTTCAGCTGGTGAAGCTGGAACATCTTGACTAGGATGACTAGGAACGATTGGAGCTTCCTCTCTTAGTTCCTCCGCCGGTGATGCAGGCACATCTTCACTAGGATGCTGTGGAACACGTGGTGCATTCTCCATAATTTTTTCAACAGCTGATAGGGATGCATTCATCACCTCTTCATCAGCAATTTTTGTGTCAGGGACAGACAAAGCTGATTTTTTTTCATCAAGCTCAGCGGCCTCTTGGCGAATCCCTTCATAACGTTTTACTTTTTCTAAATCACGCAAAATCTGCTCTTTAAAGCTTAATTTTTCGTCTTCTCTTGGCTTTTCACTCAAAAGTTTATCCTCCTCGTTGACAATCCATAATATTATATCTTAAAAACGAAAGAAAAGCAACCTAGCATGCTTTTCTAGCTTATTTTTTAGCTTCCCAGACCATATCATACCAGGTTTCTCCTGCAAAGGTTGACTGGGACTGGCCTTCATTGACAAATCCATGTTTTTCATAGTAGGCGATGAGATAGTCATGACAGGTTAGGTTAATACCTTCTCTTTCGTGTTCAAGAGCCAACTCTTTCAAGGCTATTAGTAATTTCTGACCAAGTCCACGGCCCTGTGCCTCCTTGGCAATAGAGAGACAGGTCACAGAGATATAGCCACCCCGTTCATGACTATGGTCTTCTATCTCCTCTGTAAAGGACTGGTCTTGCAGATAGCGGTGAGGGGCAACTGGCCCTTCTATATACCCCATGATTCTTCCCTCTTTTTCTGCAACCAGAAATGAGGTCTGAATTTCTCGCAAATGTGCTTCAAAAACAGAGCGAGGAATGGCTTCTTCAATCGAGAAATTTTCTAGTTCAATCTCAACGATACGATCCAAATCTTCTAATCTTGCTTGTCTGATTTTCATTGTGCCTCCAGATAAAAGGGATTAAACCAAATCATACTAAAACCCTGGCTAGTTGCATAAAGCGAAGTTTCTTCATCAATAAAACCGTTCATTTCAAAATAGGATAGCAACTCATCAGGACTCTTCAAACGAATAGCTTTGTAATCCAGCTCAACCGCCACCTCTTTCAAAGCCGCAAGAAGAAGCGTGCCCAAGCCCTGTCTCTGATGGCCAGACTCAATGACTAAAGAATGCATTTCTAGACATTGCGGATTATGTGGCTGCGGACCACCTAGAACATAGCCCAGAAGCTGATTTTCATCCCTAGCTAGAAGAAAGGTATCCGCATACTTACGGATACTTTCTTCTAAAATATGGGAAGGTTGCTGCTTTTCAGCTGGAAAAGATGAAGCCTTAAGTTCCTCTATCTCAGCCAAATCAGACTTACTTGCCTGAATGATCTTAATAGGAATTTCCATGGGAAAATCCTATTGAACATTGCTTGTCAAGTTAGACAAGAGTCGCTCAAATGAGTATTCATAGGTTTGGATATCTCCTGCTCCCATAAAGACGTAAACAGCATTGTCATGGTCTAGGAGTGGAGAAACATTTTCAACAGTGATCACTTGGTGTTTCTTATTGATTTTATTGGCTAGGTCTTCTACCTTAACATCACCATGGTCTACTTCACGAGCAGATCCATAAATTTGCGCTAGGTAAACTGCATCCGCCTGGTTCAAAGCGTGGGCAAAGTCGTCCAACAGGGCAATAGTTCTAGTAAAGGTATGCGGTTGGAAGATTGCTACGATCTCTTTACTTGGATATTTTTGACGAGCCGCATCCAAAGTAGCAATGATTTCTGTTGGATGGTGGGCAAAATCATCGATAATCACCGTGTCATTGACAATTTTTTCTGTGAAACGACGCTTAACACCGGCAAATGTTTTCAAGTGTTCACGCACCAAGTTCAAATCAAAGCCTGATGTGTACAGCAATCCGATGACTGCTGTCGCATTCATGATATTATGACGACCAAAGGTTGGGATGTGGAATTGTCCCAACTCTTGTCCACGGAAGTGAACAGTGAAGGTTGAACCAGTTGTAGAACGGAGAAGATCACTAGCGACAAAGTCATTACCTTCTGCTTCAAAACCATAATAATAAATTGGTGCATCAGACGTAATCTTACGCAATTCAGCATCTTCTCCGTAGATAAACAAACCTTTGGTAATTTGTTTAGCATAGTCGTTAAAGGCATTGAAAACATCCTCTAGACTTGTGAAATAGTCTGGATGGTCAAAGTCAATGTTAGTGATGATAGAATATTCTGGGTGGTAAGGCATGAAGTGGCGCTCATATTCGTCAGATTCGAAGACAAAATATTTGGCATTGGCTGAACCACGACCGGTCCCATCTCCAATCAAGAAGCTAGTATCTGTGATATGAGACAAGACATGAGACAACATACCTGTAGTTGAAGTTTTTCCATGTGCTCCAGCTACTCCCATGCTAACAAAGTCGCGCATAAAGCTACCTAGGAACTCATGGTAACGTTTGTAGCTGATACCATTTTGGTCCGCATAGGCAATTTCGACGTTGTTATCTGGACGAAAGGCATTTCCAGCGATAATTTCCATATCACCGTCTAGATTCTTTTCATCAAAAGGAAGAATGGTAATCCCTGCCTGCTCAAGACCACGTTGAGTAAAGTAGTATTTTTCAACATCTGAACCCTGTACCTTATGCCCCATTTGGTGCAACATCAAGGCCAAGGCACTCATACCTGATCCCTTAATTCCGATAAAATGATATGTCTTTGACATGTTTTCTCCCCTATTCCGTAATTCTTGTCAGGTTCAACTCTTGGGCAACCTGACGTTCTTGTTCTTTTTGTTGATTCTTTTTATTGTAGATTTGGCTCTTCTTCAGAAAATCATAGTTGTTTTTCTTTGGGCCTGAAGTTTCTTTTGGCTCAGCTTGAGTCGAAATATTGTTCACTTCTTCCGCCAAGATGTAATGAGACTGGGTCAATTTTTGACTATATTTAACAAATTCACCAGGATTTTCCTTTTGGAAAGGCGCAGTAGGTTGATTGCCCTGTCTATCCAAACGTTGCTGAGAAGGGCGCCTTGTAGGAGTAATATCCTTAGTCAGATAACTTGCTGAACGTTTCTTTTTCAAGTCCGCACGCGCTTCTTCACGTGCCACCTCCGCATAGCTTTTTCCTTCTTTTTTAACTCCTAAACCAGCCTTCTTAGGTTTCTCTACGGGCTTTTCAATCTGTTTTACTGGTTTTTCTTCGGTAATAGGGGCCCACTCCAGATAATTCTTATCACGGTATTCTCCCTTGATATTACTGATAAAGTCAGATTCATCATAGAGGTCCATAACCGGCATCTCAGTCAACATGATCTCATCATCTGACACCAATGGAAATCGTTCTTCTCTCATTTTCTATTTCCTTTCAACACTTCATTATAGCGTATTGTCTTGATTTTTCAAGTGCTGGCTTCAGAAATTCCCAAAATTTCTCTAATTTCTGCTAGGCTGAGACTGCCACGTGACTCTGTTCCATCCAATACTTGTGACACTAGATGTTTCTTTTGTTCTTGGAGTTCCTGAATTTTTTCTTCAATGGTTCCCCTGGTCACTAAGCGATAAACCTCAACCGTTTCTTCCTGACCTATCCGATGGGCACGGCCAATAGCTTGCGCTTCCACCGCAGGATTCCACCAAAGGTCAACCAAAATAACCGTATCAGCACCTGTCAGATTCAGACCGACACCACCAGCCTTGAGGGAAATCAGAAAGGCATCTCTTTCCCCTTGGTTAAAGGCTTTGGTCATATCTTGTCTTTCCTTGGCTGGGGTCGAACCGGTAATTTTAAAGGAAGTCAAGCCCAAGTCTGGCAATTCTTGTTCAATTTTCTCCAACATTCCCTTGAACTGCGAGAAAATCAAGACACGGTGTCCGCCGTCTGCCACCTGTAGTAGCAGGTCTCGAAGACTATCCAGTTTGCCACTGGCTCCCTGATAATCTTCCATAAAGAGGGCAGGAGTGTCACAGATTTGACGCAAGCGCATCAGACCAGACAAGATTTCCACACGACTTCGCTGAAATTCCTGATCTGACACTTGAGCCAGACGGTCTCGCATCTGTTGCAACTGGGCTAGGTAAATAGCCTTTTGCTGGTCTTCCAGTTCATTTTTATAAACCACTTCGATTAAGTCTGGTAATTCAGTCAGAACTTCTTCTTTCTTACGTCGCATCACGAAAGGTTTGATAAACTGAGCAACGCGCTCAGCTGGTAATTTCATAAATTCTTTCTTGCTTGGCAAAAGTCCCGGCATGACGATTTGGAAAATAGACCACAACTCACCCAGATGGTTTTCAATCGGAGTTCCTGACAAGGCAAAAACTGACGGCACCACAAATTGTCTCAAGGTCTGAGCAATCTTAGTTTGGGCATTTTTCATGACCTGAGCCTCATCTAAGAAAAGGAAGTCAAAGGCCATCCCCTGATAAAGCTCACTGTCCTGACGGAAGGTAGCATAACTCGTCACATAGATTTGATGGCTCTCAGCAAGAATCTCTTCACGACTAGCTTTCAAGCCATGAACAACAGCCACATCCAACTGTGGAGCAAATTTCTGAAATTCATCTGCCCAGTTGTAAATCAAACCTGACGGCGCTAAAATCAAAACCCGACTTTCTTTGGTCACTTGACTGGTCAAAAAAGCAATGGTCTGAAGAGTTTTACCAAGTCCCATATCATCAGCTAAAATCCCACCAAAACCATAATGATTGAGCATCTGCAACCAGCCGATTCCCTTTTCCTGATAATCTCGCAAATCAGCCTGAACCTGAGTTGCTTGTCTAGGGAAGTCCTCTGGATGCGTCAAATCGTGGGCCAAATTCTGGAATTCTTGTGAAAAAGAAACACGGTCACGTCCTTCAAAGAGATGAGCTAAACTATAAGCTAAGGATTTTCGAGCCTGCAAGGCCCCATCTTTTAATTCAAATTGTCCTAGTTCCTGTAGATTCTGGCGAATTTTCTTGGTTTCTTCATCGAAAAAGTAGACTTGATTGGACGAATCAATATAAAAATCCTTGTTGGCAACCAAGGCCTGCATGGCTTGGTCAATTTCCTCTTGGGCAATATCTTGAAAATCAAATTGGATTTCCAAGAGACCTACCTTGGAAGCAATCTGCACTTGAGGACTCGCTAGACTATATAGTTCTTCTAACTTGTCTGATAGGTTAACATGCCCGAGTTTTTCAAAAACTGGAATGATTTCATGGAAGAAATGATAGACAGACTCTGCTTTTAAGGCCTGACGCCAAGATTGAAAGTCTGCTTCAAATCCCGCTGCCAAACAGATTTGAAAAACTCTTTCTTCTAAGTCAGCATCACTCGAAAATGGTAATTCTTCTAACTCTTGTCGGCTAGAGACCTGGCTGTCTCCATAATCAAACTGAATTTCTAGACGAATCCGGTTATCCTCTTCCCTGTCAAAGTAAAAATAGGGAGCAAAAGTTTTGATTTGTAAGCGTTCTGGAGCTGAAATAGTGCCCATCTGGCTAAAAAGAGTTAAACAAGAAGCCAATTTATCGCGGTCACTGCTATCAAATTGCAGATATTTCTTTCCATGTTGATCCACAGACAGCGCTTTGATTTCCTTGAGAAGACGCATCTGCTGGTCTGTTAGAAAATAAACCTGTCCTTTATGGAATAGCACAGCTCCCTGATAAAAGACATTGACCCTAGGGCTCTCGCTGATTTCCATTTCAAAATAATCTAAGTATTCTGTTACTGTAAAGGTAAATAGATTGGCATCCGCATGCAAATCCTGAAAAAGCAGGGTTTGGTAGCTATCCACTTGATGGTCAAATTGAAAATGAGGCAAGGTCATCAGTAAATTCACACCCTGCTCAAAAAAGGTCAGAGGAAAAAAGAGGTGCCGACCTTGGTTTTGGAAAAAAAGCTCTGGACTAAGTCCTTCCTCCATTAGTCCACGTAAGAAAGTCAGAAGTTCTTGGCTAGCCTCATTAAAGGCTTCCCAAGACAGAGACTCCTCATAAGTTTTACCAATCATATAAGGTTTTCTCTTATCGACGACTCTTAAAAAAAGCGGAATATCCCGAATAACGTAGTATTTTTGGCTATTGATTTGCCCAATTCTAAGCGTCCACAAGATATGATTGCTTCCTGCTTCCACCTGACCCACAGCGGACAACTCATAGGCTCGGTCTGATTTTGGAGATAAGATTCGGTCCAAAAATTTGCCACCCAAGGTCACCTTGGTTTCAACGGCCTCTTTTTCTTCATGACCTTCTTCCAGACTCTGCAAGATTTCCTGACCACGCTCATCATTTTTTAGAAAATGCTCCAACGCTGCCAAATGCACACAGTAGCCCCTCTTTTGGAAAAAATCGCAGGCACAAAAAACCAAATCATCCTCTAAACTATAGCGCAGTTCTTCTTCTGCAACGCGAGCGTAGAGCCGATTGTTCTTTTCCTTGATAATGTCAACCTTACCAGTTTCATAAAGGGCAACGCCTTCGATACGGACTTTCCCCGGAATCAATTTAGCCATATTTTTACCTTTACCTTATCTTTTTATTATACCATATTTTCCCCTATGAAAATAGCCTTCTAGAGATACTTTTCTCCTAGAAGGCAGGATTTTTAAAGTTTGGAAAAAGTGATAACGATACGCTGACACACTTCTTGCAGCAGGGATTTAGGCATGGCTACATTGAGACGGGCATGGAGACTTCCTTCCTCCCCAAAATCCAAACCACGGTTGAGGATAACCTTGGCTTCATTTCTCAAAAGCTCTTGTAATGTTTCATCAGTCAGGTCATAGGCTGAAAAATCAAGCCAAATCAAGTAGGTTCCTTGCGGTTTCATGACCTTGATTTTAGTATCTTTTCCAAATAAATCCACCACATAATTGATATGGTCTTCAAAGACTTGCTTGAGTTCCTCTAACCAATCTTTACCGTATCGATAGGCAGCTTCTGTCGCCAAATAACCCAAGCCTGAAATTTCATGCTGGTTATTGGCCAACTGGCGTTTCTGGTAAGCCACTCGCAACTTAGGATTTTCAATAACTGCATATGAATTTTTTGTTCCAGCAATATTAAAGGTTTTAGTGGCACTAGTCAAGACGATAGCAAATTCTTTAAAGTCAGGATTGATGGTATTGAAGGAATGATGCTTGTGACCAAAGAGGGCCAAATCTTGGTGAATCTCATCTGAAACCAAGAAAACACCGTGTTTTTGGCAGAGTTGGCCAATCTTCTCCAACACTTCCTTTTCCCAAACACGTCCACCAGGATTGTGAGGGTTGCAGAGGATATAAAGTTTGACATCCTCTTCCACCAAATCCTTCTCCAGTTGGTCAAAGTCAATCTCAAACAGACCATCCTTTTCCACCAAAGAATTGGTAATCAATCTACGATTGTTCAACTTGACACTGCGAGCAAAAGGTGGATAGACAGGTGTGTTAATCAAAACCGCATCGCCTTCTTTTGTAAAGGCTTGAATAGCTGTTGAGATGGCTGGTACCACACCCTCGATAAAGACAAGAGCCTCTTTGTCAAAGTGGTAATCGTGTTGTGTGGCTTCCCACTTTTGAACTTCCTTAATTAACTCTTCACTGGCATAGGTATAGCCATAAACCAGTTGATCAGCGTAAGTCTGCACGGCTTGGCGGATTTCAGGCAAGACTACAAAGTCCATATCCGCTATCCAAGCTGATAGGACTTCACTATCTGTTTCTGCTTCTTTCCATTTATAGGTATGGTGCCCTAAACGATTGGGCAGGCTTGTAAAATCATATTTTCCCATCTTTGTCTTATCCTTCTAATGCTTGGCGCAAATCTGCAATCAAATCTCTAGCATCCTCAATCCCAATCGACAAACGCAAGAGGTCATCTGTTAAACCATAAGAGTGGCGCACTTCTGCTGGAATATCAGCGTGAGTTTGCGTCGTTGGATAAGTAATGAGACTTTCTACCCCACCCAAACTTTCCGCAAAAGAGAAGACCTTAAGACTGTTCAAAATGTGAGGAATGCGTGTTTCATCGGCTACTTTAAAGGAAATCATGCCTCCACGACCAGTGTAGAGAACTTCCTTAACTGCTGGGGAATCCTTCAAAAAGGCAACCACTTCTTGGGCGTTAGCTGTTGAGCGCTCCATACGAAGAGACAAGGTCTTGAGACCACGAATCAATTGATAACTGTCAAATGGAGACAAGACTGCCCCTGTCGTATTGAGATTGTAAAAGAGTTTCTCGTATAGTTCTAAACTATTGGTCACAACCACTCCAGCCAAGACATCATTGTGGCCTGCTAGATACTTGGTTGCTGAATGAAGGACGATATCTGCTCCATCTTCAATCGGACGTTGGTAGATAGGACTATAGAAGGTATTGTCCACCACCACTTTGGCACCCTTAGCATGAGCCAATTTGGCTAGTTTTTCGATATCAAATTCCAACATCAAGGGGTTGGTTGGGGTTTCGATATAGAGAACATCCACATCTTTTTCTAACTCGGCAATCAACTCTTCTTCTGTGTTGGCATAGGTAAAATGGAAACGGCCTTCCTGTTCCACTTGATTAAACCAGCGGAAAGAACCACCATAAAGGTCACGGACAGCCAAGACCTTACTACCTACCGGAAAGACGCTAAAAGCTAACACAATAGCTGACATCCCTGAGCTAGTAGCTAGAGCGTAGTCTGCGGACTCAATAGCTGCCAAGACTTCTTCCGCCTTACTACGAGTTGGGTTTTTGGTACGCGTATAGTCAAATCCAGTAGATTTGCCAAACTCTGGATGCTGATAAGTTGTTGAAAAATGAAGCGGCGTCACCAGTGCACCTGTCGCTTCATCCGATTTGATACCCGCCTGGGCCAAAATTGTGTTAATGTGTAATTCCTTGCTCATACAATACCTCCAAATCTATAGTAACTATTGTACCACTTATTTTCATCAACTCATTTTCTTCTTTTCAAGAGCTAGTTATAGTTTCAAACTATAGACTTATCGAGTAAAGCTAAAAAGAATCCAGAAAAGCTTCCAGATTCTTTTGTGACGATGATTGCTAGAGTTTACTTTGACTGAAAGAAATCGTGTTGGGCTAAATAGTCATAATGCTCTTTGTTAAATTGATATTGGCCCACATGCTGACTAATCTGACCGACATCCACAGAAAAAATAAAGGATTCATTTTTATAGTTCCAGTTCAGCCTAACTGTATTCAAGACTGTTTGATAAGTAAAATCTTTAACATCATTCCAAGGTATCTCTACGACTTGATTAGAACGATTTTCAGTTACATCACTGATGTCCATCAAGTAGATACCCTTTGGTGTGAATGCCAGAATCTTAGGCTTCACACTCGACTGAACGTAGTAGGAACCACCTATAACGAAAAAATCAATAAAGGATTTCAGCCATGTCTTTTTCTTGAAAGCCATCAGAAAATTCTTTTGCCCTTCAATGTGGCAAGTTGAAAGAAATGATTCAATCTGTTTTTCTGTTGCAAACTCCATAATAGCGCCCATGACCTTACCTCCATAACTATTAGTAAATAGGCAGATAAGCACTCTTCGTATAAAAGAAGGACTTATCATTTGTTGCGTTTTATCTTACTTTTACAGTAGATAGCATCCCTCCTATAACATTACCCTAGCATGTGCATACTTCCATTAACGCTGGAAGAGACTTTCGAAAATAGTTTCTCACGTTTTTGTTATATTCATTATAACATAAATTTAATAAACCAATTAAAAAATGTAAGCACTTTTCTTCCAAATTTGCCATCATTCTATTAAAAAACGACAGTTTCCTTCGAAACCATCGTTTTTCTTGAAAAATCCCTATTTCACATGTTTTGCTAATTCTTCTTGGGCCTTTTTATTAGATTCTTCTTTTTCTTTCAACCATTTTTCTTTGGCTTTTTCATATTCGTCTTTTGTAACTGTCTTATCTTGTAATTTGAGGTATTTATATGATTCAACCCCTTTATTACCAGCCAATGAATATGGTGTTGAGAAAGGAACGATTTTTCTCAATGTTGGTGTTCCACCCAGTGAAACATTTGGAATTGCTAGAGAGCTATCTACTAACCAAGCTTGGGCATCTGCATATTTTTCATAACGTTTAGCTGGATCTTGCTCCTTATTGGCTTCTTCCAACATTTGAGTATAGACATCTAGCCCAACAGCCTTGGCCTTATCATTGGCTTCACCTGGTTCTAAACCTAGATTTTGCAACACTCCACCAGAATTAATATTAAAAATATCAAGGTAGCTTGATGGATCTTGATAGTCTGCGCTCCAGCCACCGTTGTAAAGATCATAATCCTTCTGAGCTGCAGTCTGAGCTAAATAGCTTGTATTATCAAAGTCTTCAGTAGAGAGTTGGTGAACATCAATCACAACATTATCTGCCCCCAAGACAGATTCAATTGATTGTTTCATGGAATTGATTCCTTGAATTTCTGCCTTATTGGTCAAATCTACAGTTTTATCTAAGTGGATAGGGAATTGAACTCCTTTAGCTTGGAGTTCTTTCTTAGCTTCAGCAAATTTAGCCTTGGCTTTGTCAGGATTGTAGTATGGATCTTGGGCATCTGCAAAGTTAATTCCTTGCCATTCCTTACCGTAATTAACCATCTTAGAGGCTACTACTTCACCAAAGTCTTTGCCATTGATACTTACGAAGTTTGGAGGAACGACTAGGTTACGCAAAATCTTAGTTGCACCATCCTCTCCTTGGGATTGAGCCCCGTAAGCTGTACGGTCATAGGCAAAGTTAATGGCTTGACGGAAGTTTTTATTAAGAACCGCTTCCTGAGTCGATTTCTTTTCAGCATCACTTGTCTTAGAAGTGAATTTATAAGATTTTCTATCCAGGTTAAAGTTTAAGAAATAAGAAGTGGCATCTTGCAAGCTATAGATGATATTATCCTTATTCTTTTCTTTAATCCCTTCAAAGCTTGAACTATTTGGATAGAGACGAGCGTAGCTATAAGCTCCCTCGACAAAGTTACGAGCTAGTGCATCTTGGTCACTACCATCATAATAGGCCAATTTCACATCATCTACAAAGACATTTTTAGCATCCCAGTAGTTCGGATTTTTCTTGAATTCAATAACAGATTTTGAAACAAAGGATTTCATCAAGAACGGTCCATTGTACAATATGCTAGATGGGTCTACCTTCCCAAAATCATCACCTTTTGATTTCAAGAAATCAGCGTTAACAGGGAAGAGAATGGTTGATGTTGTTTTTGAATTCCAGTAAGATTCTGGTCGTGTCAAGGTATATTGAACAGTTTGGTCATCAATCGCCTTAACACCTACAGTTGAAAAGTCAGTTGTTTTCCCGTTGATATAGTCATCCAAACCAGCAACAGAGTCTTGAACTAGGTACAAGGCTTCTGATTTTTTATCAGCTGCATACTTAAGACCAGTTATAAAATCTTGAGCAGTTACAGGAGCATATTCATCTCCATCTGCAGTATACCATTTAGCATCTTTACGCAGTTTATAGGTATAGGTCAAACCGTCTTGAGAAACACTCCAATCCTCTGCCAAGGATGGAATATAGTTCCCATACTGGTCATTTTCCATAAGACCATCTACCAGATTAGTGATAATATCATTAGTTGTCGCACGGTTTTCTGCTAGATAGTTAAAACTTGACGGATCGCTAGAATAAACATAGTTATATGTTTTTGACCCTGTGCTAGAATTTCCACACGCGCTTAATAAAATACCTGCACTTAAAACGATACCTGCAAGCGTTGCATACTTGGCTTTAGACTTTTTCATCTCCAGAACCTCCTGATTTAAATATTTGTCTTATTATACAACTCATGTTTTATTTAGTCAATAGATTTTTTGAAAAAATTAATCATTACATCTACAAACTATAGAAATTATTCTACAAAATAATAAAAAAGAGAATAATTTAAGCATTCCATGATAGAAATGTTCAAATTATCCCTTTTATTTATAAAAAATTATTGAGAAATTCTTAATTTTGCTCTTAGGCGATTAGCTTGGGCTTGTCCAATCACCTTGTCTAATAGACGGGTACGAAGACTCATAACTCCATAAACACCCCCACCCATGGCACCGACAAGAGCTACGTATAGGAAACTCCACAAACGTCCACTTGGTTGGAAAACAAATCCTAAAATCCACTGCAATGTCCCAACTACTAGAAACATGAAAAGAGTTAACAAACTGATTAAAATGGTTCGCTTCAAAATCACCTTGCGCTTAACACCAGTTACTTTACAAATATCCCGATACATCAAAACATTAGGAATAATGAGACCAATGGTTGTTGAAATCAAAGGTCCATAACTGTGGAAGAGAGCGATGGTTGGAAGTTGCAAGACCAGCTTTGCAATGGAACCATAGATAAAATAGAGAACTGCCTTGCGATTGCGGAACATGGCTTGAAGCATGGGAGACAAGACCATGTACAAACCTAAAATGGTAGACTGCAAAACTGCAAAGACAAACAAGCCCATGGCCAAACTATCTGGCTTACCATAGAAGACAGTATAGAGAGGTTCTCCTACCATAACCACTCCAATCGTTGCTGGCAGCAAGAATAAGAAAAGCATGGTAATGCTGTCCTGAACTAGCCGAGAAGCTGCCTTCAAGTCTCCCTTGACATAGTTTTCAGTCAAAAGCGGCAAACCGACACTCCCAATCGAAACCCCAACAGAAATCAAAATCATAGTGATTTTATTAGGATTGGCAGAGAAATAAGAAAACATGACAACCAAGTCTTCATTACTATAGTTGGTAAACCAACTCATACTATTGATAAAGGTCATCTGGTCCAAAATCTGGAAAAGCTGGATAGCAGACCCTGTCAGGATAAAAGGAATGGCTTCCTTAATGGTATCAACCAAAAGACGCTTACTATTAATCTTATCTCCTGTTTCAAGGACTCTTTTGAGTAAGCCTTCTTTGGCAAGGAAATAAATCAAAACTGCAAAACTGGCTACCATACCGACAAAGGCAGCAAAGGTGGATTGGGTAACCGCTGCTAGATAATCCCCTGAACCCATTTTCATAATCATAAAGGTAGCTAAGAGCATCCAGATAACACGAATGACCTGCTCAGCGATTTGGCTCATGGCATAAGGTTTCAGGTTATTCATCCCTTGGAAGAAGCCTCGAATCACACTCATAGATGGGAAAATCAAGACCGCCCAAGCCAAGCTCTGCATGATTGGGATCAGGTCTTTCCCTACACCTGACAAATCTGCTAGCCAAGGAGCAAAGACATACAAGACTAAAGCAAAAACCAGACCTAATCCTGTCATAAAGCCTAAAAAGCTCCGAATCAGGGCAAAGCTATGCTCTTCTTCTCGCATGGTATTATACTTGGCCACTTGCTTAGCCACTGCAACTGGGATACCCGCTGTTGAAACCAGCAAGAACCAGGCATAGATATTATAGCCCATGGTGAAGAGACCATTTGCTGTAGCCGCATAAGACCCCATCCAGATATACCAAGGGATAATATAAATAGCCCCGAGTAGACGACTGATAAAGTTACTAGCCGTTAGCCAAGCAGTCCCTCGTAACATCTGGGCCTGCTGGTGATTGTTTTCGTTAGACATAGATTCCTCATTTAATTTTAATAACTAGGAAAAATTCCTCATCTTCCATTATAAACTTTTCCTTGTTACTTGTAAATTTACGACTTTCGGTTTACAATAGAAAGTATGATTAAGATTGAAACCGTATTAGATATTTTAAAGAAAGATGATCTCTTCCGTGAGATTATCGACCAAGGACATTATCACTACAACTACAGCCATGTCATATTTGACACCATCTGCTATGATAGCCGCAAGGCCAAAGAGAAGAGCCTCTTTTTCGTCAAGGGTGCTGCCTTTAAGAAGGAATTCCTGATTTCTGCCATCTCTCAAGGCCTCGGTTGGTATGTGGCTGAAAAAGATTATGAGGTTGGTATTCCTGCTATTATCGTCAGTGATATCAAGAAAGCCATGAGTTTGGTAGCTATGGAATTTTATGGCAATCCACAGAAAAAACTCAAACTCCTTGCCTTTACTGGTACTAAGGGTAAAACAACAGCAGCCTACTTCGCCTATAACATTTTATCTCAAGGGCATCGACCTGCTATGCTCTCGACCATGAATACAACTCTAGATGGCAAGACTTTCTTTAAGTCTGCATTGACAACCCCTGAGAGTATTGACCTCTTTGACATGATGAATCAAGCTGTGCAAAATGACCGTACTCACCTCATCATGGAGGTCTCCAGTCAGGCCTATCTGGTCAAACGTGTCTATGGTCTAACCTTTGATGTGGGAGTTTTCCTCAATATCAGCCCCGACCATATCGGCCCGATTGAACACCCTAGCTTTGAAGACTACTTCTACCACAAACGTCTCTTGATGGAAAATAGCCGAGCAGTCATCATTAATAGTGACATGGATCACTTTTCTGTCTTGAAAGAACAAGTAGAAGATCAAGACCATGATTTCTACGGCAGCCAGTCTGATAACCAAATCGAGAATTCCAAAGCCTTTAGCTTTTCAGCTACGGGTAAACTCGCTGGAGATTATGATATTCAACTCATTGGCCACTTTAACCAAGAAAATGCCGTTGCTGCTGGACTTGCTTGCCTCCGTCTCGGAGCTAGTCTTGAGGACATCAAAAAAGGAATCGCTGCAACCCGTGTTCCTGGTCGTATGGAAGTCCTCACTCAGAAAAACGGAGCCAAGGTTTTCATCGACTACGCCCACAATGGTGACAGTCTCAAAAAACTCATCAATGTTGTAGAGACTCATCAAACAGGAAAGATTGCTCTGGTGTTAGGTTCGACAGGAAATAAGGGAGAAAGTCGTCGTAAGGACTTTGGACTTCTCCTCAATCAACACCCTGAGATTCAAGTCTTTTTGACTGCTGATGACCCTAACTATGAAGACCCAATGGCCATTGCAGATGAAATTAGGAGTTACATCAATCATCCTGTTGAAAAAATTGCGGATCGCCAAGAAGCCATCAAGGCAGCTATGGCTATCACAAATCACGAATTAGATGCAGTTATTATCGCCGGTAAGGGTGCCGATTGCTACCAAATCGTTCAAGGCAAGAAAGAAGCCTATCCAGGAGATGCAGCCATCGCAGAAAATTATTTATAAGATAGTAAAAAATCAAGGGAAATGAAACCCTTGATTTTTTTATCTTTATTTAAAAGCGTTTTTCAAACCTTCAACGGCACCTTCTACAGCACCTTTAGCATCTTCAACTACTTCTTTTGCCTTAGCAACTGTCTTTTCTACAGCGCCTTCTGCTTCAGTCTTGCCATCTCCAGTAACTTTACCAAATCCTTCTTTGATAGCGCCTGTTGCTTGTTCCAATTTGTTTTCAAGTGACATATAATTTTCTCCTTTAATTTTATTCCGATATGTGTTACCGGTTACATATAGTTTATACCGAATACTACGGAAAGTCAAACAATGTGCTCAGAAAAAAGGAATTAGGCCAAGTAGAAAGTTAATCTGTCCTTATCAAAATCGATAGCCAACTCATACTTTCCATCTTCATTTTGAACAATATAACCTAGGACAACTAAACTGTCCACAAAGATATCACGGCGTTTCTGCATAAGTTGATCTTTTTTGAGAAATTTTAGCAAAAAAGTTGTCATATATTTGAGAGCATACTCAGGATTAACATCTCCCAAAATGTCATAGAGTTCCTGCTGTTTTTCTGTCAAAGGATACTGATGTTTGACCTTGTAGAAATAATTGGAAAGGGTCATTTTAGTCCGCGCAAAGTCTGTCTTTTCAACTAAAATAGCTGCATTGGTTTGATTTCGTAATTCCGTCTCAAAACTCTGCTCTAACAAGGCTTGATAGACTGGACTATCTTCTCTGACAAAAATCTCTTGATCCAATTCGAGACTATCGAGTGATTCAAGCATAGGAAGATTAAGGTAATAACGCTTATTTTCTCGTAGAATCAAACCTACCTTTATATACTCTTCCATGAGTTTATCAACTGCAACATCTGGAAATTGAGCCTTAATTTCTCGCAAAATCACATCCTCATGCTGGTCCAGATAGCAGATCAATTCTCTAAAAAATGGCTGTCTCGTCAAACGAGATGGATTAAAAATCTGAATCATGAAGATTCCTTTCTTTACATTCTAACAGAGGCGATGCTGCCAACTGACTAGGATTGGTCCCAGCTTGGTTCAGAGGAACAGGCAGACCTAGTTCTCTGTAATACTCTCTCCAAAAATCACTAATCTCCTGCTCCCCATCTCCAAATTTCATGGGAATGGTTTCAAAAATGGGGAGAATTTCTGCCATGTACTGGGAACAGTAAAAACCTTCTCCATCTGGATAGAAAGAAGTATTGTAGGGTGCTCCTAGATGTTTGCAAGCTTTTTCCTTCACAGACTGGATATCCATTTCTGGGTAAACATAGAGGTCGTACAAGTGATTGGACTCAAAGAAGTCTGCTGGTTCTTGACAAATCACACCAGCCTGTCCACTAGCGTGGTAAATCATCCCATCCAAATAAATGGCAACATGGCTATAGTTGCCTGTGGAAGTTTGGATGGCTTGCCCCATGTCCGACTCATCTCTCACAAAAATCAAATCACCAGTTTCTAACATGCTTCACTCCTAGAAAAAAAAGGAGCCGAAACTCCTTTCGATATAAGGCAAACTAGCCTTTCCTAATTTGAATTAACACTCAAAATCTTAAGCATTAAAGCTTTCAGTCAATTGAGGTACCACTTGTTTCTTACGTGAAACAGCACCATCAAGGAAAGCATGATTGTTTTCAAGTTTGAAGTTGAAGGCTGCTTCAACCTTGTCCATGTTAGCACCAAGTGCTAGGATTTCTGAGTTTGAGTTGACGATATCTGTAATCATCAAGACAAAGTCAGAATAACCGTTTGCTTCGTTGGCAGCTTGCATTGCAGCTTCAATTTCTGCTTGACGTTCTAAAACTTCAGCGATGTCAACTGTGTTTACTTGAGCAACACGGACATTATTTCCGTTCAATTCAAAAGTTTTAGCATCGATGTCAATCAATTCTTCAGCAGATTTGCTAGCCAAGTTTGTACCAGCTTTCAACATAGCCAAGCCATATTCTTCCAAGTTGACACCAGCCAATTCAGCCAATTCTGGAGCAATAACTTTATCTGTTGGGTGTGTTGTTGGTGATTTCAAAAGAAGGGTATCTGAAATCAAACCTGAAAGCATCAAACCAGCAATCTCTTTAGGCACAGCTACACCATGTTCTTTGAACATACGGTAAACGATTGAAGACGCTGAACCAACTGGCTCCAAACGCATGTAAAGTGGGCTTGCAGTTTCAAAGTTAGCCACACGGTGGTGGTCCACAACACCATAAACTTCTACTTCAGCGATATCTGATACAGATTGTTGGAATTCATTGTGGTCAGTCAAGATAACTTGCTCTGCGCCTTCTGCTTTAGCAGAAGTGATAACACGCGGTGCTTCCACACCAAAATAGTTCAAGACAAAGGCTGTTTCTTCATTTGGAGTTCCAAGGGCAACAGCTTCCGTATCCAAACCGTAAGCTTCTTTTGCAAGGTAGGTAAAGGCTACAGATGACCCGATGGCATCTGAGTCTGGATTTTGATGACCAAATACTAGAATCTTAGACATGATAATACCTCATTTTGTTTATTCTCTTTATTGTAGCATTTTTTTCGCTTTTTGACAAAAGTAAGAGGAGTCAAAGGGCTCCTCACAATTCTTCAAAATAACTAATACTCTTCGAAAATCTCTTCAAACCACGTCAGCTTCGCCTTGCCGTACTCAAGTACTGACTACGGCTAGCTTCCTAGTTTGATCTTTGATTTTCATTGAGTATGAGCAAATTTCTATCTTGATTTTCAGATAAAAATCTTTCCTTCTGTGGCCTCTTCTTACGCTTGAGAAGGGCTTCAGCCGACATAGCTTCTTCCTTACTGGCAAAACCTTGAGCATAGATGAGTTTGACTGGCAAGCGTGCTCGTGTGTATTTGGCTCCCTTCCCACTATTGTGGACAGCGAGACGTCTTTTTACATCAGTCGTATAGCCTGTATAGTAGGATCCGTCACGACACTCCAGCACATACATATAAGCCTTATGATCCATAATAAATCTCTTCGAGTTCCGGCGTATAAGAGCCATCATCATTGTGAACAATGAGAGGTGGTAAGACCTTAAAGCCACTTGTTGAACCATCCTTGATGGCCTCAATCAAGAGCATATTTGCTTCCTTTTCTCTTTTTGGATAAACAAATTGCAGGCGCTTAGGAGCTAGATTATGCTGTTGTAACGTATCCAAAATATCCAGAAGTCGATCAGGACGATGAACCATGGCCAAGCGTCCATTGGATTTGAGAATACTCTGGGCACTACGACAGATTTCTTCCAAATTAGTCGTAATTTCATGGCGCGCCAAGAGATAATGTTCACTCTCGTTCAGATTGGAATGAGGATCTACCTTGAAATAGGGCGGATTACACAAAATCATATCTACCTTACTTCCCTGAATGTAAGCAGGCATATTTTTCAAATCATCACAGATGACCTCCATCTGCTCTTCCAAACCATTCAAACGGACAGAGCGTTCAGCCATATCCGCCAAACGCTCCTGAATCTCAACAGCCAAAATCTGTGCCTGGGTACGAGTGCTGGCAAAAAGCCCTACTGCTCCATTCCCAGCACAGAAATCCACAATCAATCCCTTCTTAGGGAAACGTGGAAAGCGTGACAAGAGAACACTATCCACCGAATAGCTAAAAACCTCTCTATTTTGAATGATTTTAATATCTGTCGAAAAGAGCTGGTTAATGCGCTCTCCTGATTTTAATAATTGTTCTTCTTCCATGGTCTTATTATAGCAAATTTATGTTAACATTACAAAAGATAGAGATTTCTAACTAGTTCTTCTGATTCTTCAAATGTTGAAGGGCTTCCTTGGTCCAAATTGGCATCATTCGTTTAAGAGGAGCAAAGCCGTAGTTAAAACGGTCGCTTGAAAAGCGTCGCCGTCTCGGAAACTGGTGCTTTTCTTCCTCCAAAGTGCGGATAGAAAGGCTGGCTTTCCCTGTAAATTCATCTAAATCCACTACTTGAACTTGAACCTCTTCATCGACTTTCAAGGCTTCATGAATATTTTCAATAAAGCCTGTCCGAATTTCTGAAATGTGAATCAGCCCCGTATCACCCGTCTCTAGCTCAACAAAGGCACCGTAGGGCTGAATCCCTGTAATACGCCCCTTTAGCTTATCACCGATTTTCATCTTAGTCCTCGATTTCAATTGTTTCAATCACAACATCTTCAACTGGCTTGTCCATAGCTCCTGTCTCAACAGAAGCAATGGCATCCAAGACAGCGTAAGAAACTTCATCAGCTAGCTGACCAAATACAGTGTGACGGCGGTCTAAGTGAGGAGTTCCACCTTGGTTGGCATAGATTTCCGCAATCGGTTCTGGCCAACCACCACGAGCAATTTCTTTCTTAGAATAAGGCAAATGTTGATTTTGGACGATAAAGAACTGGCTGCCGTTGGTATTTGGACCAGCATTAGCCATGGAAAGGGCACCACGGATATTGTAAAGTTCTTCTGAAAATTCATCCTCAAAAGATTCGCCGTAGATTGACTCGCCACCCATACCAGTTCCAGTTGGGTCTCCACCTTGAATCATAAAGTCCTTGATAATACGATGGAAAATGACACCATCATAGTAACCATCTTTTGAAAGAGCTACAAAGTTAGCCACTGTTTTAGGAGCATGTTCAGGGAAAAGCTTGATACGCAAGTCTCCGTGATTGGTCTTAATAGTCGCGATAGGACCTTCTACTGTTTCAATGTCTACTTGTGGGAAATGCAATTCTTTTTCTACCATACCAAATCCTTCTAAGGCATCAAAAATGCCATCTTCTTCTAGTGTTTTTGTAATATAATCTGCTTTTTCTTTGATTTTATCATGAGAAATTCCCATTGCAACGCTGATTCCAGCATAATCAAAGAGTTCCAAGTCGTTGAGGCCATCTCCAAAAACCATGACGTTCGCTGGTTTCAAGCCAAGGTGTTCCACAACCTTTTCCACACCCGTCGCTTTGGAGCCTGAAATCGGCACAATATCAGACGAATGCTCATGCCAACGAACCATGCGAAGTTTGTCTGAGAGACTATCAGGCAAGTGCAAGTCATCTCCCTTATCTTCAAAAGTCCACATTTGATAGATATCTTCTTTTTCATGAAAATCAGGATCTACATCTAAATCGGGATAAATTGGATTGATTGCCTCACTAATCATATCGGTGCGAGTCGACAATTTGGCATCATGACTCCCAACCAAGCCATACTCAATTCCCTCTTGCTTGGCCCAAGAGATATACTCCTCAACATCTAACTTCTCAATCTGATGTTGATAAATAATCTGACCTTTTTTATCTTCGATATAAGCCCCATTCAAAGTTACAAAAAAGTCAGGCTTGAGATCACGAATCTCTGGAACGACACCAAAAATCCCTCGTCCAGAAGCAATACCTGTCAAAATTCCTTTCTCACGTAATTGCTTAAAAACAGTTGGGATTGAAGCTGGAATAAAACCTGTCTTTGAATTCCGCAATGTATCATCAATATCAAAAAAGACAATCTTGATCTTCTTTGCCTTGTATCTTAATTTGGCATCCATCTCACTACCTCTTTCAATCTAACTCTTTCCATTATACCATAAAGTAGCTAAATCCCATATCCCCAATAAAATCCTTGTCTCTTATCCGAATTCCTTTACTAGATACAAAACCAAATCATCATTATTTTGGCTAGTTGCATTCATTTCCAAGGGTTGATTTCGATACCAGACACCTGTCCCATCTGGAATGTAGCCCCGTCTGATATACAATCTCTGGGCAGGGCCATAGCCTAAGTGCAAACCCACACCAAGAGTGACCTTACTCGAAACAAACTTGACTCGTTTTTCTGCTTCTTCTAGCAGTTGATTCCCAATCCCTTGATTTCGAAAAGGCTCAAACACATTAAAATCTGATAATTCTGGATAGACTTCTGCAAAAGGACCATGTTTAGCAGAGGGCAAAATGGTAACGTAGCCCGCTACAGCACCATCAATCTCTGCAACTAAGACTTCTCTCTCCCCACTTTCCTGTTCCAGAAAATATCTAGCCAAAATTTCCTCTCTACCAGGCCAACCTTGATTCATAAATCCATGAGATAAGGATTCAATATCAGACTTAATCATATTTCTAATCGTACAATTCATCTTTGACTTACCCACCTTTACTCTTTCTATTACCATTATAGCACGCCAAGGTCAGAAAAAAACTATCTCGTGAAAAAAAGGTCCACTGGATCCAACTTGCTCTCTCATTTCAAGGCTCGTGAAAAAAAGACCCAACCGGGTC
Organism: Streptococcus sp. 27098_8_103; assembly: GCF_041432345.1. GTDB lineage: Bacteria > Bacillota > Bacilli > Lactobacillales > Streptococcaceae > Streptococcus > Streptococcus mitis_BV. The sequence goes on along the minus strand of NZ_JAPVZK010000015.1, from coordinate 21,379 downwards.
TGAAAAAGAGGTCCACCCGGACCTCTTTTTTAATCTTCGTTTACGAAAGGCATCAAAGCCATTACGCGAGCGCGTTTGATAGCTGTTGTTACTTTACGTTGGTTTTTAGCTGAAGTTCCTGTTACACGACGAGGAAGGATTTTCCCACGTTCTGAAACGAAACGGCTAAGAAGCTCAGTATCTTTGTAATCAACATATTCAATTTTGTTTGCTGCGATGTAATCAACTTTTTTACGGCGTTTGAATCCGCCACGACGTTGTTGAGCCATGTTTTTTCTCCTTTATAATTTTAGTTGTCCATTAGAATGGTAAATCATCATCTGAAATATCCAATGGATTTGTTGCTCCAAATGGATTTTCATCACGTGAAAAGTCTGGTACTGAATTTGTAGGTGCTGAATAGTTTGCAGTTGGTGCAGAGTAAGCTCCACCTGTATGACCTTCACGCACGCTACGGCTTTCCAACATTTGGAAATTCTCAGCCACGACCTCTGTCACGTAGACACGTTGTCCTTGCTGATTATCGTAACTACGAGTCTGGATACGACCAGTCACCCCGATAAGTGAGCCTTTTTTAGCCCAGTTAGCAAGGTTTTCAGCCTGTTGACGCCACATAACGACATTGATAAAATCAGCCTCACGTTCGCCATTTTGACTCTTAAATGTACGGTTTACTGCAAGAGTAAAAGTCGCAACTGCTACATTTGATGGGGTATAACGCAACTCAGCGTCACGTGTCATACGCCCTACAAGTACAACATTGTTAATCATAGTTTACCTTCTTACGCGTCAGTTTTGACGATCATGTGACGAAGAATGTCAGCGTTGATTTTTGAAAGACGGTCAAACTCTTTAAGAGCTGCATCGTCGTTTGCTTCAACGTTAACGATGTGGTAAAGTCCTTCACGGAAATCTTGGATTTCGTATGCAAGACGACGTTTTTCCCAAGTTTTTGATTCAACAACAGTTGCACCGTTGTCAGTCAAAATAGAGTCAAAACGTGCTACCAAAGCGTTTTTAGCTTCTTCTTCAATGTTTGGACGAATGATATAAAGAATTTCGTATTTAGCCATTGATATGTTCCTCCTTTTGGTCTAATGACCCCAAGACTTTGCAAGGGGTAAGTGAGGTTCGCTCACAATAAACTATTATACTAAAAAACAATTTTTTACGCAAGTAAAAAGACCAAAATAAAAAAAGAAGATGACGAATCATCTTCTCAAAAACTATGAGTTTTTAGTCTTCTTTTTTCTTACGAGCTACAAGTCCGAATGCACTCAACATTCCAAGAAGTCCAAGACTAGCTAGACCAGCCTTATCTTCTGTACCAGTATTTGGTAATTCCTTCTTGTCATTGGCTACGGTTGTTTCAACGGCTACTTGTTTAGAATCTGTAGAACTTGTCTGAACTGGAGTAGCTACTGGTTTTTCTGGACTTGTAGGAGTCTCTTGATTGATTGGTTTTTTCACTTTCTTATAGTGATGTAGTGTATTTCCTTTAGCATCCGTTGTTGAATGACTAAATTCATATCCTTCCAACTCTATTGGATTGTGTTTTCCTTCTTTATCTGAAGTAATTCGGTTACCATTTTCATCAAGATATTCCGTTACAATCTGAACAGTTGAATCGCCATTTTGAGAAATGACTCCTCCACCATTTTGTGATTTAGGTGTTACTGTTACAGGAACTTCCACTGTAATAATTCGACCATCTGGTAATTTGATTTTCACTTTAACAACTGGTTTTGTTCCTGGTGTTTCTGTTGTTGGAATTTCTCCTACTTCAACAATTTCCCATCCTTCTGGTAAACCTACTTTCTTAATAACATCCTCTTTCGTAATTGGTGTTCCAACTTCCACTACAATAGGAGTTACTGTCGGTGTTACGATAATTGGTACCTCTACTTCAATAATTTCTCCAGTTGGAACTTTAATCTTCACTTTAACGCTTGGTTTCACTCCAGCAGGAATTGTTGTTGGGATTTCTCCTACTTCAATAATTTCCCATCCTGGTTCTTTTGGAAGATCGATATGCCCTTTCACATCGTCTGGTGTGATTGGTGTTCCTTGTGGTACAACAATTTGTCTTACGGTTGGCGTAACGATGACTGGTACATCGACAGTAATCTTACGACCATCTGGTAATTCAATCTCTACTGGAACGACTGGTTTTGTTCCTGGTGTAGTTGTTGTTGGAATTTCTCCTACTTTTGTTACCTTCCATCCATTTGGTAATTCAATATGTTTCTGAACATCTTCTGGCGTAACTGGTGTTCCTACTTGAACTACTACAGGTGTTACTTTCGGTGTTACGATTACTGGAATGTTCATCGTTACTCGAATTCCATTTGGTAATTCAATCACAACTGGAATACTTGGTCTTTCACCTGGTATATCAGTTGTTGGTTTATCTCCAATTGAGATAACTTTTACTCCTTTTGGAATGTGTTTTTCAACATCCTCAGCAGTAATTGGATCCCCTTGTTTTTTAACAATATCCTCAATAGGTGTTACATTCACCGGTACTTCTACCGTAACAATTTTTCCATTTGGTAATGTAATTGTTACTTTCACTGGATCTTTCTTACCTGGTGTTGTTAAATCTGGGAGATCTCCTACTTTAACTGTTGCTCCTTCTGGTATCTTAATTTGTTTTAGGACATCCTCTGGAGTCAGTTTTTCTTTTGTTATTGGTGTTTCAATTGGTGTAATTGGTGTTACATTCACTGGTACTTCTACCGTAACTACTTTTCCATTTGGTAAGGTAATCGTTACTTTCACTGGATCTTTCTTACCTGGAGTTGTCAAGTCTGGAATGTTTTCAACATTTGTGACCTTGCCACCTTCTGGAATCTTGATGCCTTTAGTGTAATCCTCCGGTGTTAACGGAGTATTCGTTACTGGCGTTTCAATTTCCTTAACTGGCGTTACATTAACTGGAACGTCAACAGTAATTGTTTTTCCATTTGGTAATTCAACCGTTACTTTAACTGGATCCTTCTTACCTGGAGTTGTCAAGTCTGGAATGTTTTCAACATTTGTGACCTTGCCACCTTCTGGAATCTTGATGCCTTTAGTGTAGTCCTCTGGCGTTAACGGAGTATTCGTTACTGGCGTTTCAATTTCCTTAACTGGCGTTACATTCACTGGGACTTCTACTGTAATCACTTTTCCATTTGGTAATTCAACCGTTACTTTAACTGGATCCTTCTTACCTGGAGTTGTCAAGTCTGGAATGTTTTCAACATTCGTTACTTTACCGCCTTCTGGAATCTTAATTCCTTTAGTATAATCGTCCGGTGTTAATGGTGTGGTTGTTACTGGTGTTTCAATTTCCTTAACTGGAGTAACAGTGACTGGAACATCCACAGTATAAGATTTACCATTTGGTAATGTGATCGTTACTTTTACAGGTGTTTTTTCACCTGGTGTTGTTAAATCTGGAAGATCGCCGACCTTAACAGTTGCTCCTTCTGGAATCTTCATTCCTTTTGTATAATCGTCTTCAGTTAAAGGAGTGTTTGTTACTGGTGTTTCAATCGGTGTTGGTTTTGTTTCAACTACTTTAATAGTAGCTGGAACTTCAACTAACACTTTTCCATCTTTATCTTTTACAACTACAGTAACTGGTTTATCCCCTGGAGTTGTTCCATCATATGGAGTTGTTTGTCCTTCTGGAACTTTGTATTCGAATGTTGAACCTTCTGGATAGTCACTTGGTGTGATACTATCTTCAGCTTTAGGTTTATCTTTATCTTCAGCATTTACTGGAGTTAATTGTTCTTTACCTTGAACGACTTTAATCTTCGCAGGTACTTCTACAATTGTATCTCCATCTGGATCTTTCACGACTACAGTAACATCTTTTTCACCTGGTGTTGTTCCATCATATGGAGTTGTTTGTCCTTCTGGCGTCTTATATTCAAACGTTGAATCTTCTGGATAATCATCTGGTGTAATGCTATCTTGTGGTTTTGGTTTCTTATCACCTTCAGCATTCACTGGAACATACTGTGTCTTAGGTTCTACAACAACAATTTTCGCTGGAATTTCTGTAATTGGTTGTCCGTTTAACTTCGCTACAACTGTTACATCTTTTTCGCCCGGAGTTGTTGTATCTACTGGAGTATTATCTTTATATTCAAATGTTGTTCCAGTTGGGAAATCATTTGGATTAATGTTTTCTTTTGGATCTGGCTGTTTCTTAGCTGGATCTACTGGTACATATTTAGGATAACTTTCTACTACACGTACTGTAGATGGTACTTCCACTAATACTTTATCCCCTTGTTTCACAACAACAGTAACTTTCTTATCACCTGGTGTAGATGTATCTACTTCTTCTTTGTACTCAAATGTTGCATCATCTGGGTAATCATTCGGATCAATACTATCTTCAGGTGATGGTTGTTTCTTACCTTCATCCACTGGAACGATTTGTGGATTTCCTTGTACGACCTTCACTTTTGTTGGTACTTCAACAAGTTTGTCTTCTCCATCTTTTGCAACGACAACTACATCTTTTTCGCCTGGTGTAGTTGTATCTACTGGAGTTTTGTACTCAAATGTTGTGCCATCTGGGTATTGTTCTGGATCAATACTCTTAGATGCATCTGGTTGTGGTTTGCTTGGATCTGCTACTACGTATTGTGTCTTAGGATCTACAACTACTACTTTTGCAGGAACTTCTGTAATTGGTTGACCATTTAGCTTAGCTACAACTGTCACATCTTTTTCACCTGCAGTTGTTGTATCTACTGGTGTCTTATATTCAAATGTTGTACCATCTGGATATTCTCCTGGTGTAACACTATCTTTCGCTTCTGGTTGTGGTTTACTTGGATCTGCTACTACAAATTGTGGTGTGCTACCTACTACACGTACAGTTGCTGGAACTTCAACAATTGTGTTTCCTTGTGGGTCAAGTACTTCAACAACTACATTCTTATCTCCAGTTGTTGTTACATCAATTGGAGATGTTTGTCCATCTGGAGTCTTATATCTAAATGTAGATCCTTCTGGATAATCTGTCTTATCAATGTTCTTTTCTGGATCTGGTTGTTTGTTGCTTTCATCCACTGGTACGATTTGTGGTACACCTTCAACTACTGTAACTGGTACTTTAACTGTTGTAGTTAATGGTTTATCTTGTCCAGGAACTGTGTACTTAACAGTTACTTCTACTTCAGTATCATCTGTTAAGTCAGGAATTGTTACTGGCACTGTATTATCAACAGTAACTGTTGCTCCTTGAGGTAATTTACCTGTAAATGTTCCATCAGCAATTGCTTTTTCAGCTTGAGCTAGTACTTTTTCTTTAGCCTTTTCCTTGTCACTGTTTTTAGCAACTAAAATTTCATCAGCTTCTGGTTTTGGTAAAACTGTTACTGGAACACTTACTGTTTCTGTTAACTTACCATTGTCATATGTTACTGGTACGTCTACTTTAACGTCTGTCGCTCCTGCTTTACCTGCTGTTTCTGGTAATGTTGTTGGTTCACCTTTTGTTCCATCTGTTCCTGGTGTTACAGCTGCTTTCGCTTGATCAGCTGTTGGTTTTTCACCTTCGAACACTACAATTTTACTTGGTGTTGAACCTACTACTGTTACAGGAACTTCTACTTCTTTACTTGCAACTACTTTACCATCTTTTACATACTCTACAACTGCTATTGCTGGTGCTTGTTCTCCAGTTGCTGTTGTTGCTGGTACTGTTTCTGCTTTAACTTCTTTAACTCTTACAGTTACACCAGCTGGTAATTTGCCAGTTGGAACTGCATTAGCTGCTTCAACTACTTTCGCTTTAACAATTTCTTCTAATCCAGTACTATCTTTAAGAACTGTTACTCCTGTTGGTTCTACTTTTGGTAAAACAACTACATCAACTTTAGTTTCTACAGGGATTGTTTCAGTTCCTTTTGTATAAGTTACTGTTGCTGGCACTTCTAATGTTTGACCTGCTTTTTTAGCTGTTGTTGGAATATCAGCAATATCATTTTTAGTTGGAGTAAAGCCGTCTACAGCTGTAGGATTTACTTTTTCTTTCAACTGATCATTTGTTACAGTATCACCTTCAACTGTATACAATTTATTTGTTTCTTGATCTTTTACAGTAATTTTATAAGTAGTTGAATTCACAGCAGTGTCTGCACCTTTATTTGTTCCAGTATCCGTTTCAGTATCTGCAGTAACGACATTTCCGTTACTATCTTTTACTTCAACTTTAACTGTGTAAGTACCAACTTCTGATAATTTAACAGCTGCTGCTTCTGCTGCACTACTATATTCTGTTACTGTTCCTGAAGGAGATGTTAACGTTACTTTTGTAACTGTTGTTTCCTTTTTATTTGGAGCAGTTGTCGCATCATCTTCTCTATCTGTAATTGTTACTGTAGCTGATTTTTGTTTCACTAAGTCTACTGTAGCACCTTTTACTGTAGTATAAGAAGTGGAGCTAATAGATGGAGCATCATTTAATACAGACGCTTTGTCTGAAGAACTTGCTGTTTGCACTACATCGACTGTTCCATTGAACCCAGATGTAGTAGAAATCGTCCATTTATCTCCAGTTTTTGTCGCTGTTACAGTAGAGTTATCATCAGCAGTCCATTTGTCTAGACCTTTATCGTATCTAACAGTTACAACCATACCTTTATTAGTATCAGTTGCTGAAGTTGCTGAACTATTCGCTGCATTTTCTTTATTATAAGTTGTTAGCGTACGAGTAGGATCATTAACAGCTATCACTTTGCCTGTTGCATCTAACGTACGAGTATATTCATAAACATTGAATATTGTTTCCCCATTTTTATCAACATCAACGTATAGGTCACGTTTTAACCATGTAGTCGTTTCATCGCTGTTAACTGTTTTCTTCTCAGCGATTTCAGCTGGTAAATCCCAACGACCTGTTGATTTATTAAAGGTTGCTGTTACATTTTCTCCAAGTTTAGTTTTTAAAGCTACTTCTGCTCTTGTAAATGTTGCTGTTACATTTTCACTACTTGCAGTTACCTTAATATTATCCGTAGCTGCTTTAGCTGTTGCAGTTGGAAGTACTTTTAGATTGAAAGTTTCGCCAACTGTACCGATTTCATCATTAACATTTACAGCTGTATTTGTAGTTTCTGTAACAACCCATTTCCCATCTTTTGCAACAACTTTTGTATTTGTGCCATCTGGTAATGTAATCGTAGCTTCTGAAGCACCTCTTGAAATTGTAATTGGTACTTCTTTATCATATGCATGTACATTTTTCACAGATACTGCAGGTGAAATTTTAAAGGTAGCATGTGCATATGCTTCATTCGCATTCGTTTCTTTATAGTCTCGTGCATAAATTGAGACACGGTAAATCCCTGCTTCAGTCGGTGTCCCTTTAAATCCATTTTTATTTCGTTCAGTCATGTCATTTGAGGCAATTGTGAAACCGACACCAGGAATTTTAGTGTCATCCCCTGTTAAATCTGTAACAGTACTAGCGCCTGCCCCTGTAGTTCCAGTAATTTTCACTCCAGAAACACCAAGAATTGCACGTCCCACAGTTTCTCTAATCGTTGCTGTACGGTTAAGAGGATTTCCATTTTCATCCGTTAAACTATAAGGAAAATTTCTACCATTTGGTGCACCGGCATGGGAAGCTCCAGCATCTCTATAGTCTACTGGTACTACAAGTTCTTCTCCTACTTTACCTTCTTTAACGGCATCGTTAATTTCTAACGTAGGTGGCGTCCCATCTTTCCATGCTGTACCACCGTATCTATGTAGATCTAACGGAATTCTTACATTTTTTCCAGTTTTGGTATTAGTAAAAGTAACTGTCGCCACTAGTTTTTGATAGTTAAATGGACTACTATGCGTTACAACACCTTGTATACTATCCGATTGTTTATCATATACTAATCCCCCAGGCATATTTGATACTGTAAAATCAGAAACAGTCCAACCAGCCTTTTTAGCAGCTTCTGTTACTTCAATACGTTTACTTACATCTTTAACGTATACTTTATCAATTCCTTGTTCATATCCAAGTTTATAAATACTAGAAAGTAAATATTCATAAGGTCCATTTCCATAGTAGGTCGCTGGAACTAAACTTGAAATTCTAGTATTATTATAACGTAGTTTTCCACGCCATAGAGGAGCTTCTTCGATAAGTTTTTGAACTTCTGCTGCTGGTAACTTCAAGCCGTAATCTATACGTCCTTTTACATCATTTTCTTTACCATAATATGTATAGTTAGATGGTCCAGGACTTTGTCTTGTTCCAGCTCTTTGATCAGAAAACACTCTAAACTCTAAGCCTGCAGCAGCTGCTATTTCCTCTGGAGTATCAACACCTAAATTACCTTCTCCATCATGGTGACTACCAAATGGCATTGTATAGGTATCCCAACCAGTAAAGTTTTTTCGTGATACTGTACTTGTACTTCCGATAATATCTTTCGCAGTTGGTTGCGCTGGATTTGTTGGTGTGATTGTATCACTTGTTCCTGTGGTTGTTGTAGAAGTAGCTGCAGCATCGTTACTAGATGTACCTGTTGCATCATTAGTTGCTGTATCTCCTCTAAAACCACTCTCACCTTTTCCAGGAATCACTTGTCCGTTACGTGAATCTTGATTTTTATTTTCTTTTTCTTCTTTCTTGTCTGCAGTTGCTTTTGGCATACTTTCAATAACGAAAGCTTTACCGTTTACTGCTGATGTAGCTTTTGCTACTTCTTCTTTTGTTGCAGCTTCATTTGCAACTACAGCTTTTGCACTTGCTAATGCTGCTTTTGCAGACTCAATTGCCGAAGCTGTTTTTTCAGTTGATGCTGCTTTTGCTAAAGCTGCTTCTAAACGAGCAATAGCTGCTTCCAACTTGCTTGTGTCAGCTTTTGGTGTTTCAGTTGGTGCTTCTGCAGCTTTTGGTGTTTCTGCTGGTGCTGCCTCAGGAGCTGATGTTGCTAGTTGCTCAGCTGTTTGTGCTTCCACAGTTGATGTAGAAGTTTCAGTTGAAGCTACAGGCTTGGTTGAATCTGCTTGATTTCCAGCATCAGAGTTAACCTGTTCGCTAGTCACTGTAGCTGATGTACCTGGCTCCTGAGCCTGAACAGTCGCTGCCCCACCAAACATCATATAGGCTGCCACAGCTACTGACGCTGCTCCAAAACTATACTTACGGATTGAAAAGCGCTGGACTTTTTGTCCGTGGTACTTGTCCATTCTTGAATACATATTTTCTCCTTTTTAAATAATTAAATAAATTTTAATTGCGGAATCACACCCAAGTATTTCAAAAAATCCTCCATTTCCAGCTTAATTTATACATTAAAGCAGCTACACTTAGGTACTTAATTCCTAACTTACATTATAACATTATTTCAACTAAACTGTCTACGTTTATGTACAAAATATGAGGATTTTATATATATATATATATATATCAATCACTGTTTTGTGTAATTTCATCATAAAAAATAAAAGGCCAATTTGACCTTTTACTTTTATATATTTATTTACGGTTTAATACGGTGCAACATACGTGGGAATGGGATAGCTTCACGGATGTGTTTTGTTCCTGCTGCAAAGGTTACCATACGTTCGATACCGATACCAAATCCTCCGTGAGGAACTGTACCGTATTTACGAAGGTCAAGGTAGAATTCGTACTCTGCACGGTCCATACCAAGTTCATCCATCTTAGCAACTAATGCATCGTAGTCTTCCTCACGCATAGAACCACCGATGATTTCTCCATAGCCTTCTGGAGCGAGCAAGTCTGCACAAAGCACGCGCTCTGGATTTCCAGGAACTGGTTTCATGTAGAAGGCCTTGATGGCTGCTGGATAGTTCATGACAAATGTTGGCACACCAAAGTGGTTTGAAATCCAAGTTTCATGTGGTGAACCAAAGTCATCACCATGCTCAAGATGTTCGTAGTCAGCGTCTTCATCATTTTCATGCTCTTGCAAGAGGTCAATAGCTTGATCGTAAGTGATGCGTTTGAATGGCTCTGCAATGTAGCGTTTCAAGAGCTCTGTATCACGTTCCAATGTTTCCAAGGCTTGAGGTGCACGATCAAGAACACCTTGAAGAAGAGCTTTTACATAAGCTTCTTGCAAGTCAAGTGACTCGTCGTGTGTCAAGTATGAATACTCTGCGTCCATCATCCAGAACTCAGTCAAGTGACGGCGTGTTTTTGATTTTTCAGCACGGAATACTGGACCAAAGTCAAAGACACGACCAAGGGCCATAGCACCTGCTTCTAGGTAAAGCTGACCTGACTGGCTCAAATAAGCTGGCGTTCCGAAGTAGTCCGTTTCAAAGAGTTCTGTTGAATCTTCTGCTGCATTTCCTGAAAGAATTGGGCTATCAAACTTCATGAAGCCGTTCTTGTCAAAAAACTCATAAGTTGCATAGATAATCGCGTTACGAATTTGCATCACCGCTACTTGCTTACGAGAACGGAGCCACAAGTGACGGTTGTCCATCAAGAAGTCTGTCCCGTGTTCTTTTGGTGTGATTGGGTAGTCTTGAGATTCACCGATTACTTCGATGTCTGTAATATCCAACTCATAGCCAAACTTAGAACGTTCGTCTTCTTTGACAATACCTGTCATATAAACAGACGTTTCTTGACTCAAGCGTTTGATAACATCAAACTTTTCAGCTCCTACTTCTTCACCAAATTTTTCTACAAAGTTTGGTTTAAAGGCTACACCTTGGAAAAAGGCTGTTCCGTCACGCAATTGCAAAAAGGCAATTTTTCCTTTTCCTGATTTATTGGCAACCCAAGCCCCAATCGTCACTTCCTGACCAACATAGTCTTTTACATCAATAATCGTTACACGTTTTGTCATTATTTTTCCTTTTCTTTTATTTTTCCATAAATACTTTCAAGCGTTTAACTGCTTCTTTAAGCGTGTCTAGGTCTGTCGCATAGCTGAGGCGGACATTTTCTGGCGCTCCAAAGCCTGCTCCTGTTACCAAGGCTACTTCAGCTTCTTCTAAGATAGCGGTTGTAAATTCTGTCACATCTGTATAGCCTTTCATCTCCATGGCCTTTTTGACATTTGGGAAGAGGTAGAAGGCTCCTTGCGGTTTGACCACTTCAAATCCTGGCACTTCTGCAAGAAGGGGATAAATGGTATTGAGACGTTCTTCAAAAGCCTGACGCATGCTTTCTACAGTATCTTGTTCACCTAATAGAGCCTCAACTGCTGCATATTGGGCTACTGCTGACGGATTCGAGGTTGTTTGACCTGCAATCTTGGACATGGCAGCGATAATGTCTGCTTCACCGACAGCATAACCAATCCGCCAACCAGTCATAGCATAGGTTTTAGACACACCATTGATGACCACTGTTTGCTTGCGAATCGCTTCGGATAGGCTAGAAATCGGTGTGAACTCATGACCATTGTAGACCAAGCGACCATAGATATCATCTGCTAGGATGAGAATATCATTTTCTACAGCCCAGTTTCCGATTGCCAAGAGTTCCTCACGAGTGTAAATCATACCTGTGGGGTTAGATGGCGAATTCAACACCAAAACCTTTGTCTTATCTGTGCGAGCTGCTTCCAACTGCTCCACAGTTACTTTAAAGTGATTGTCTTCTTTGGCTTGGACAAAGACTGGAATCCCTTCTGCCATCTTGACCTGGTCTCCATAACTAACCCAATATGGGGTTGGGATAATAACTTCATCACCTGGATTAACCACAGCCATAAAGAAAGTATAGAGTGAGAACTTAGCACCAGTAGCAAATGTGACTTCGTTGGCCGCCACGGAATAACCATAATAACGCTCAAAATAGGTATTGACTGCTGCTTTTAACTCAGGCAAACCTGAAGCTACCGTATAGAAAGAAGCACGTCCATCTCGAATGGCTGCAACAGCTGCATCTTGAATATTTTTGGGAGTATGGAAATCGGGCTGACCTAAAGTTAAGAAAAGTACATCTTTTCCTTCAGCTTTTAACTTCTTTGCTCTTGCATCACTAGCCAGAGTGACGCTTTCTTCCATTTCTAAAACACGGTTGGATAGTTTCATAGGCCCTCCTTATTGACCAATGCTCCTGTTTCAAAATCTACTAGATAAAAATCAGAGCCTGACTTGACTTCCCAGATTGGCTTATCTTGATAACGGCCAAAGGTAATCTTGTCAATCTCGCCAGCTCCTTTTTCCTTAGAAACCGCTTCTGCTTTTTCTTGTGAAACACCCTGATTTAGCTGATAAACGTAAATCTTATGATCATCTTTCCCAATCAGGACAGCAAGTGCTTCTTGCTGTTTATTACGCCCAAGAACGCTGTAATAGGATTCCAAGCCATTGTATAAGTCAACCTGATCAGCCTGCTCTAATCCTGCATACTGTTGAGCTAATTTTTCTCCTTCACTTTTAGCTGTTTGATAGGGTTTCATACTCAGAAACACCAGATACAGAAAGGAAGCACTGATAACCACAAACAAAATCGTCATCCCTAGACCATACTGCCACAGTAGATTATTTTTTGCTTTGTTTTGTCTTTTTTTCACTCGTCTATTTTACCATCTATTGGGCTTTATTACAAGCGAATGCAAGAATACTCTTCCAAAATCTCTTCAAACCACGTCAGCTTTATCTGCAACCTCAAAGCTGTGCTTTGAGCAACCTGCGGCTAGCTTCCTAGTTTGCTCTTTGATTTTCATTGAGTATAAGCAACCAATTCTATTTCTTCCTTCAAAGCAAACCGATTTTTCTTGATTAAAACCGAGCAGGAAAAGTAAAGACAACTCCAAAATCAACCTATTAAAAAACCTGAGCTTTGATACTCAAGTTTTCGTAGTTTTTTTGATCTATGGGATCACTTTATCATCCATTCTTTTAGCCATTTTTCCTAAAAAGATAGCTAGTAGAAGGCTAATCATGACTAAAAAGAAGCCTAAATAAAGAAATGTTAGTACAAAGCCTAAATGGTCAATCAACCAGCCTGTCAGTGGAAAGAAGACAATCATACTGAGGCTAAACATCATAGAGTAGACACTTAGCATGGTTGCCCTTACTTCACTTGGGAGCCGCTCTTGCAAATCATTGTCAAAAATCGGCTTAAAAAGAGCATGCAGAGCATTACTAATCAAATAAATCAAAATATAGATTAGAGGTGTTCCAAAGTAGGACAGCAGGTAGGTAACTCCAGTCAGCAGGACGAGAATAGGAAAAAGCTTCAAGGCAGCATAGTTCTTTCCAATCTTACTCGCTAGATAGACTGCGACGATATTCAAGAGACTACCAAGTAGCATAACTGCTGAAATTTGCCAACCACTTAAATCTGGTAACTGATTTTGATAGTAAAAATAAAACATGCACATGAGTACTCCGACAATCTGAGATAAAATCATCCAGTTTAAAAGCATGGGATTTCTCTTCAACTCATCCTTAACAGTCCAAATAATTTGTTTCATGGTCACACTATCAGCTTTTTCTACCTTGACACTGGGTTCTTTCAGCATCCAAATCAAGAAAAGAACTATGATAGAAGTCGCAATCATGATATAGTAGGTCAGGTGCAATTGACCATGAACAAAAAATCCTGCTAGCACTGTCCCAAAAGACTGGGTTCCTTCTGACACTCCTGATAGGAAACTTGAAATGGATAGGTAACGCTCCTTTAGTCCAGCCTCTACAGCCGAGTCATAGACCATTGCCGCGCTTGTTCCTGAATCAAAATTATAAGACAAGGCACTTACCGCCATAGCTAGTGCATAAATCCAAAAATTTCCCTGCCCAGCCAACATAAGAATAGAGGACACAATTCCTGCTATTCGACTTAAATAAAGGTTAGTCTTATAGGAATAACGGTCAGCTAACATACCAGATGGAATTTCACAGAGAAGACTGGTCGTATGAAAAATACTTTCCAGAAGTCCAATCTGCCAAAGAGACATTCCATTTTGACTGAGAAAGAGAATCCAAAAACTGGTAATCCCTAAAAATGCAAAAAACTCAACTCCAGCCATCAGGCCAATATTTTTCCGATAATTTCTTATTAACATCTTTTCTCCTTTAACAAGTGTATTGTTATTTCTTTTGTCCGTCACTTGTTAATCTGTTCCTTACATGATTTCCACCCCTTTTTAGAAGCATTCTTCAATGCCATTATTGTTCGTCTAATTGTTCATGAAATAATACCGGAAAATAGCCGTTCTACGGTTTCTTTTTCGAGTTTTCTTGTTTATTTTAGCACTTATGTCATCATATTACAAGAGAATATAGGAATGCTCTGCGAAAACCCAATGCATTCCAGTCGCAAGTGATTAGATATCCTGCAATTTTATAGTTTTAATTATCTCTGAGCAAATTTCTTGCAAGTCCTTTTGTTTTGTTGTAATATATTTTATAACAACGAGGAAATTCTCGAGAATTTAAGAAAAAGGAGACACATCATGTCTAAAAAAGTATTATTTATCGTCGGATCCCTACGCCAAGGTTCTTTCAACCACCAAATGGCCCTAGAAGCTGAGAAAGTACTTGCTGGTAAAGCGGAAGTTAGCTACCTCGATTACTCATCTCTTCCTCTCTTTAGCCAAGATTTGGAAGTTCCAACTCATCCAGCTGTAGCGGCTGCTCGTGAAGCAGTTCTCGCTGCTGATGCCATCTGGATTTTCTCTCCAGTCTACAACTTCTCTATCCCTGGTACAGTGAAAAACTTGCTTGACTGGCTATCTCGTGCCCTTGACTTGTCTGATACACGTGGCGCTTCTGCCCTTCAAGACAAGTTTGTCACAGTATCGTCTGTAGCCAATGCAGGTCACGATCAACTCTTCGCTATCTACAAAGATCTCTTGCCATTTATCCGTACACAAGTCGTTGGAGACTTTACTGCCGCACGTGTCAATGACTCTGCCTGGGCAGACGGAAAATTGGTTCTCGAAGAAACAGTCTTAAACTCACTTGAAAAACAAGCTCAAGACTTGATTGCAGCGATCTAGTAAAAAATAGAAAATTTTAAGAAGTCTTTAATATAAAAATGAGTAACTTTTGATGTAAAGTTGCTCATTTTTTTGCGTTATCTAATACTATCCTATTAGTTAAATCAGCAGTGACACTTCTTTAATTTAACGATGCCGTCTAGCATGAGCACGACTTCCTGGTCCAGTTCTGACTAATTTAACTTGTTTACCATGATGTGAAGGAACATGGTGTACTGGTCTATGATGAGGTCTCGTTAAATGCGGTTTAGGCTGAACACTTGGTTTTGGATGAGTTACAACTACGTTTGGTTTTGTAACAACTCCGACCACATGCGTGTAGCTAGTAGTACCGGTATGAATAACACTTGTCACCTCTGAATGAGTTTCGGTTTCATTTGTTGTAATAGTGACAATCGGTGTTGTAGGACCCGCTGTTGCCGCGTTTGAAGTAACAGTAGTTGTCGTTGTAGTTGTAGTCGTAGCTGCTCCACCAGGAACAGGTCTTGTCTCTGTTTTCTTATTAACAGATGTTTGTGAAGAAAAATCTGTTGGTTTAATTGCAGCCAAGGCTTCAGCTGGAGTTAAGCTAGGTTTTAAATCAGTAGTCGCTACCGGTTTTGGTTGCACAACTGGTGTTGGTGTAAGTGGAGTAGATACTACTGGTTTAACCGTTATTACCGATGCAGGTGCTACTGGTTTTACTGGAGCAACTGGTTGTGGTGTAGCAACAGGCGCTGGAGTTACTGGTGTTGAAACTACTGGTTTGACCGTTGTTACTAGTGTTGATGGTGCTACTGGTTTTGGTTGAACTACAGGCGCTGGCTTAGCAGGAGTTGACACTGCTGGTTTAACAGGTATTACTGGCTTGACCGATACAACGGGTCTTGCAACAATTGGTGATGATGCAACAACTGGATTCAGAACAGTCAAAACTGGTTTGATAGAAATTCCATTCCCTTGACCAGAAGGAGTTGCTGCAATAGTTGTTACTCCTTGCGGAGTGACATTTGGTTTATGAACAGTCCTATCCACTGAAGCTACTGGTTTATCATCAATTCTTGTGATTTTCCAATTATCATAAATAACAGCACCAGTAACGAGGTTAACTCTCGCCACTCTTTCAAAAACTACAGATCGAACTACATCTTTGAAAGCTTGTTTACCATCTTTTTGATATTTGTAGTGAATGGTCTGTTTGGTCATTTTTCTTAGTGTATCCAAGTTTTCAACCGATTTAGGCCAAACAGGTGACAATGCATCTTCTGCTACTAATGGATTTCCAGCAATTGGTTTAGGATCATCTGCTGTGACAGTCACAACTTTTTCGATTAATTGAACTGAGAATACTTGATCAGTTTGTTTTTCACTATCAAAGCGTTTATCATTAGCATTTGCAAAACCATCATGTACTAATTCATATCCTTGTTTTAGGTATTGATTAATACGAGTTTTTGAATTATAAGCAATTGCTTCACCTGGAAGACCAACTACACTATCCACATTTCCTAAAACCTTAGGACTTGTTTCTGTTTGATTTAGGTATTTAACCTGTGCTTTTTGTTGAGCAAGATAATCATAAACAACATGGATATCGGCCTGTGTCAAATGTCCCTTACTATTAGCAGGTGTTTGTGACAAGACATATACTACACCATCTTTTTCGAAACGTTCAGGAACTTTAGCAGTCACATCATAGTTATTTCCCAACAAGTTAATGAGATTTGAACTCTTATCATGTGGTGTATTGAATGTTTCTAAAATAGCTTGACTGGTTTTATCACGATACTGAATATCAACTTTACCAAATTTAACTTCTTCGTACACAGCTACCACGTTGGCTTGAGCTCGTGTAATCGTACCAGATGTCTTCGTATTACTATAAAAACGATCATTCTGTGCATACTCTTTGAAGACATAATATTTACCATTTGGTGAATGCAATAAATAAGGCGCTGTGATAGATGTTGTTTGAATTCCTTTGTTTTCTTGAACTTCTGTCTCAGTTGTATTTCTCTCCAAAGTAGCTACATAGCTAGTATCAATTTTGGTAGATGGTCTTACAGTAGTGAATTTGTCTTGAAGGATACCTCCATTTTCCACCGCTGCAATGGCAGGAAGAAGCATTTTCCCTTGAGTATCAACGAAGCGAACAGCTACATCTCCATATACAAGGCGCCCATCTGTTCTAACCATATCTGGGTTGGCAATTTTCCAGTCAGAATCAGCAGCTTGTTCGTATTGGTCTGTAAGATTTTTACCTTTGGCATCAACAACTGTCAATGTTCCTGAAACATTCGATTTAAAACCATTTCTAGCTTCATTCAGATAATTAACTGTGTGACTTGTTGGAACACGGTCAACTCCAAAATCTTTTGTACGTAATACATAAGTTCTTCCAGCCAACATCTTTCCAGATACTAATTCAAAGGTTAATTCATTATCTGTCGCCTTAAGAATCTTAAATTTGGCATGTTGATCAGGCTCTTCACGAGGTGCTTCCAAAATAACATTATGGCGATTTACCCTTGTTCTTGATGTATCAGGGCTAGTATTTATCATTTCGACATTGTGGGCACCACGTTCAATAAATTCACCAACAGTAGCAAACTTATTGAATTCTGTATCATTGATACGAACAGTGAAACGAGTCCCTGCACTAAAGTTTGATTTCCATGTTCCAATACGAAGGGTAGTGTTGTATGTCTTGATACTTCCATCATCATCCAACATCACATCACCTGTGAAGTTAGCTGTAGCAGGTGTATCATAAACTTTAGGTGCTCCGATATCTGTTTTAATCACAGTGTAATTCTTAGTGACTACATTTTGACCATTAACTGAGATAACACCAGTTACAGATTTATCCACATTCACTCGAGGATAACGAATTCCACCTCTGTATTGAAGTTCAAAAGTAACATCGTCTAGGCGTTCAATTTCGTCAGTGAAACGGTATGTTGCTTCAATATGACTTCCTTTGTCAACTAAATCCCATGATTCTTTTGTGTCCAAAGCAACGTCACGATCTCCACGTGAAGCCCAGTATGAAAGGCTTCCAGCTTTGGCATTATCATTTTTCTGAACCAGACTCACTCGTTCTGCAAAAACTTTACCTTCAGCAACCAATTTTTGAGGAAGATTATTGTCTTGCGGTAATTCCTTCAAGCCAATTGTGAAGATATCCCCCTTATGATAGACACCATTTTTAAATTTTAATTGGAAACGATAATCAGCAATACCTGTTGAAGTCACACGATCCGCCATATCGATTGTACCACTGGCAATAATATTTCCATTATCGATTGCTACATCTTGTGTTTGAATTGGCGATAGACTAGCGCTAATTTTCTTGCCATGTCCTGCACGTTGCAACTCAGTATACACTGTTTCAATAGCTGAATACAGTTGATTTAATTGAGTCTTAAGATTTTCTGCACTCACAGATGAATCTTTTAATAAGGCTTTTGATTGTGAAATCTGAATGGTGGCTGCCTTAACAGCTTCTTGAACTAAGGCTTTTTCTTCAGCTTTACGTTCTGCTTCTTGAGAATAACGTAAAGCGACTTGATTTAAAACTTCTGCTTCTGATACAACCTGATCCAGAGTAGTTTTTTCGACTGATTTTTCTTCTTTTACCTTTTCACTTGAAGCAGGTGAAGTAGTTTTTTCTTCGCTAGGTTTTACTTCTTTAGAGGTTAATTCTTTTGAGTCAGAATTTTTTGTCTCAGCTACTACTTTAGATTCTGCTTCCTTCTTTAGAAGGGCATTGACATCTAATTCTTCTTTTTCCAAAACTGGAGCTTGAAGAGTGGAAGGCAATTCTGCTATTTTTTCCTCTGAATTTCTTTGCTTGGTCTCGTCTGGTTTTGTAGAGACTTTTTGTTCTTCTTTTTCAGTTCGATGTGAATCTACTTTCTGTTCATCTGCACTCACACCTGAATAAGTAGCAAAAACCATTAAGGCAGCTACAGCAACAGATACTGCACCAAAACTTGATTTTCTAATGGAATACTTGTTTACCTTATTCATTTGATTCCGTTTTACTCTTGAATACATATATTTTCTCTCTAACTTTTTATGATAAAAAAGGGAGTGGAATTGATGCTGTATTGACATACATTCTCACTCCCTAAAACACTACACTTACAATCTTTTGTTGTCTAGAGTTTTGTTTTGATTTTATTCATCTCTTTTTGCTTTTCCAACTAAACTGAATCCAGCAATTAAGCCCAGTACTCCCAGAACTTGAGCCATTCCAGAAGAGTGACCTGCAGTTTTAGGAAGTTCTTTTTCATTCTCTCTGGAAACTGGAGTTTGGTTTGGAACTTCTGACGGCACATGTGGAGCCGGGGTTTGCGTTGGAACCGGAGTTGGGATTGGGGCTGGAGTCGGTACTGGATCCGGCGTAACTTGTGGGGTTGGGGTTGGAGTCGGAATTGGAGTTGGAGTTGGAGTCGGAATTGGGATTGGTTGAACATTTCTATAAGTTACAGTTACAACCTGATTTTCAGTTTCTGCTGTAATTCCTTGAACAGAATCTACTTTAGCAAGATCAGGATTGTAGCCTGCAATGCTTGGAGATACCACTTCGTCAAAACTTGTCACTCCATCTTCAGCAACCCAAGATGTACTTGTAGTCTTACCTGTCACATTATCGATACTTAACATACGTGAAAAGCTTACTTGATCATGGTGATCTTCACTTGCTTTTGTACCATCTGCAAATACATAATGAATCGTTCTTTCCACAAGTTTTGGAGTATCTTTTTTAACAGTGATTTTATGTTTCAATAGGACTGTATATTCTTGAACTTTTGTTTCATCTGTATCAAAAGTTGCATCTGTAGGGAAACCATCTTTCTGCAATAAGTAGCCTTTTTCAATCAATGGTTTCAAAACAGTTTCTGTCGTATAGGCAATCTTTTCTCCAGATTTACCAGTAACATTGTCTGTATGAACGACCTCATCCTTATTATCAACATCTATATAACGAATCACTGCAACTTGATCTGTCTTGACGTAAGTTATCTTTGTATCTTCACCTGGATTTTTAGGTGTGACACTTGTACGCTCTGGTTTGTAGCCTAGAATTTCAGGTACTGCTGTTTCTCCAGCTTTACGAGGATCATTTGCATCATTCAGGTATTGTGGTTGAGGAGCATTTGCAATCACATTTCCAGAAGCATCTACTGGAATGATTTTACCCAAAGCTCTATATGTAACTGTATCTATTGCTCTTGGCAGATCTGGCGTAACTGTCTTAGCACCAGCTTCTGCTTTATCAGCAAAATATCCTGTCACAACTGGTACTTTAACTGTTCCATAGGTATGGTTCTTGTTTTCCCAAGTTGTTTCTTTAGTCGCTTCATTATATGATCCCTTGAAGACAAAGTCATTTTGCACATTATCTTTAGGAGTTGCAGAACCTGCACCAGTAAAGCTTACAGTTTGCTCAGTTTCCTTAGTTAATGAATCAATAATTTCGTTATATGTTACAAAGGTATCTTTTCCGATGCGATCAGGATCAGATTCGTCATTTGGTTCGATTGTCTTGTCAACAATATTATATCCCCAAACAGTTGGTTGCTCGTTATTTAATACATGGAATTTTGGAGCTTCAGGAATTTTTGTTTCTGCTGCTTTTGTTGCATCGTTTGGATCATTATCATAGTACTTATAGAGAGCGTCTTCAATGTTTTGTACAACCTCTCCTTGTTTATTGATATATTGTCCTTTATTATTGACTGCTACAATACGTCCCATTTCTTTCAGGTCAACATTAACTTCTGTATCTTGAGGAGAATTTGGATTAACCTCCATTGTTCCTACTTTATTTACAGTAGCATAAAATTTTGGTGTAACAGGAGTTCGTACAGCTTTGAACACTGCATTCACGGATGAATTTGCTTCTGAATTAGTTGAACTATCTGGTTTTGCTGCAGCAGCGCGCTTACCTCTAGATGAACGGCGTACAGAACGCTCACCATTTTCAGTCACAGTTAAGCCTACTGGAGACACTTGAGAATTATTAACTTGTGTAGCTAAAAGATTCTCTGAAACTGGAGCTACTTCTGACAAAGCTCGTCTGCTTCTAGATGATCTAGCAACTCTTGATTCACCATTATTCGTAACTGATGGTTGAGATGCTACTGGAGCTACAACATCTTGGTTCTTAATTCCAGTAATCTTCCATTGTTCATAATGGATATCACCAGATACCAAATTCACAAGAGCATTTCTTTCATAGCTGATATGTTGATCAATTGTTCCATATGCAGCTTTTCCATTTTTAAGGTAACGGAAGTTAATACGGCGACTTATTGTTTGAGTCAATTTCTCCATTCTCTCAACAGTGCCTGGCCAATTTGGTGTATTTGGTTGTCCCGGATTGACTGGGGTGTTGGGTTGCGGTTTAGGATCTTTCGGTGTTACACGTTCGA